>JASHQJ010000495.1 GCA_030037595.1 Candidatus Binataceae bacterium | reverse complement strand
GTTCTCGGCGGATGTATGTCGAAGGCGGACAAACTGGTTTACGACGCAAACGACAAGGCCAAGAAGGCGCTCGAATCCTCGCCCGACGTGCGCGAACAGCTGCTCGAACAGGCGCGCACCGAGCTGCAGGAAGCGGTCAAGGAAGACCCGAAGAATCTGAACGGCTGGAAGCTCCTGGCGCAAATCGATGATGTCCTCGGGCACGAGGAAGACGCTGCCAAGGATTACGACAACGCCAGCGAGCTCGACCCAACCGACCAGAAGCTGCTCGCCAAAGCGCGCTACTACAAGCAGCTCCAGGAGATGGCGAATAGCTCAGATAGTGCGCTCGCCGATATCAAATCCGGCAAGATCGAGGATGGCGAGCGCCAGTTGAAGGATATTCTGGTCCAGACCAGGTTCGCCGCTGCCCGCCAGAAGGCGATCAAGGCGCTCTCGGAGTCGATTCCGATCGTCGAGCAGCAGGGCGACCAGCTGGTGCAGGCCAAGAATTATCCCGACGCGATCAAGACATACGAGCAGGGAATCCGGGCTGCCATGCTGCTCGCGCAGGCAAGCTCGGGCGGCAAGATGGGACCCGAGGCGGACTCGATGCTGCACAAGATCAACGATGCAGCCCAGGCAGGCGGCACGCCGGACGCGACCGAGAGAATCCTGAATGACGTACTCGCGGTCGATCCTGACAACAAGACGGCCAACATGGAGCTCGCGCAGGTTTACTTGAGGCGCACTCCTCCCGACTACGACACTGCGGCTGACCTCGAGGAGCGCGCGGGCGCACCGGACGACCAGGTCGCGAAGCTCCGCGCCGAGGCCAAGAAGCACCGCAAGGGCTAGCCAACGCAACACGAAAGAACGGGCGCAGTTGGGCTCGTCAGACGAATGATATAGCGCCACAATCGAGACCCGATGCGCCGGCGGGGCTATATCGCGGTCGAGGGCCCGATCGGGGTGGGTAAGACGAGCCTCGCCGAGAAGCTGGCGCGTGAGATCAACGCGCGGCTCGTGCTCGAGGACGCCGACAACAATCCGTTCCTGCCGCGCTTCTACCAGGATCCGGACAAGTACGCGTTTCCCGCGCAGCTCTACTTTCTGCTGACGCGCTACAACCAGCAGCGCGACCTGCTGCAACAGGATCTTTTCGCGCAGGCGACCGTCGCCGACTACCTGTTCGCCAAGGATCGAATCTTCGCCGCGATGAATCTGCTGCCCGACGAGCTGAAGCTCTACGACGGCGTTTACAAGCTGCTCGACGCCGAGATGGCGAAACCCGAGCTGGTGGTTTACGTGCGCGCGAATATCGAGGTGCTGGCCGAGCGGCTTCGCAAGCGCAATCGCGACTTCGAACGCTACATCAGCTACGAGTACCTCGAGCGCGTGTCGGCCGCGTATCGCGATTTCTTCTTCTACTACGACGAAGCGCCGCTGCTGGTCGTCGATACTTCCGAGATCGATTTCGTCGCCAACCCTGAGGACCTCGCCGACCTGGTGCGCGAGATCGATAACGCCGGCCCCGGCACGCAATACTTCGTTCCCCGCAAGGGATAGCCGGCAGGCGGCTGCGTTGGTGATTAGGCCAGATTTGGCCTCGAACTCAAGTCGTGGCCAGAAATAAAGTCCGATACGTGGAGGGCAGCAACAATGTGTTCGCGGACATCGGTGTCCGCGATCCGGAGGATTCGCTTCTGCGAGCGCAACTGGTCATGCAGCTCGGAAGGGTGATCACAAGAAAGGCGCTCAGCCAAACTGAGATCGCGAAAATCCTCGGCGTCGATCGATCGAGAGTCTCCAAGCTCGTAAGCGGTCGAATCTCCGGTTTGACGAGTGATCGCCTGCTCCGTTTCCTGATCGCCCTCGGCTACGATGTGAAATCGAAGTCAGGCCGAAAGCCTGCTCGACGAAAGCGAGGCCGACTCTTAGTCGCGGCGGCGTAGTCGTTTGGGCTCGCAGAGAAGCCGCAGAGGAGGGCGGGCTTTCGATTTGCCGAGCGGGGCGCTACAAAAGTCAGGATGAAGCTTCGGTATGCGTTCGCCGGGATGGCGCTCGCGATCGCGCTCGCGGCGCTGATCGTCGCGCGCGACCTTGGCGTGCTCCACCACCTCCTGCACGTAGCGAAACAGCTATAGGAATCGAACATGGAAACAGCGCAGGATTACTATCGCGGTCATGGCCGAATGACTGCGCCCGGAGCCAACGCGGCGGCATTCAAAAATCTGCCGCACGATATCGCATCGCTAACGCAAATCATCCAGGGCGTGCTGATCCATCGCGATATCGCGCCGTGGCTCTATAGTCTGAAGCTCCCACCCGAGCGGTATGACATCGCCAACATCCGCCCCGTCGCCGCGATGCTCTCCGAGATTCAAAGCCGTGATGCGCGTCCGCTCGGCGACGCACGCGAGCCGGCCGGGCGCATGCCTTGCGTATGCTGGCATTTCTCGACCATGCTCGCCGCGATCCTCCGCGAGCACGACGTGCCGGCGCGCGCGCGATGCGGTTTCGGCGCGTACTTCAATCCTGGCAGATGCGAGGATCACTGGGTCGCCGAATACTGGAACGCTGAACAGAAGCGCTGGATCCTGGTCGATGCCCAGCTCGATTCGATCCAGCGCGGCGCGTTCAAGCCGGACTTCGACACGCTCGACGTGCCGCGCGATCGCTTCATCCTCGCTGGCGACGCATGGCAGATGTGCCGCGCTGGCAAGGCCGATCCAAATCGCTTCGGGCTTTCATTCCTCAAGGAACAAGGGATGTGGTGGATAGCAGGCAATCTCATCCGGGACCTCGCGGCGCTGAATCGGATGGAGATGCTGCCGTGGGATGTATGGGGGATGATGCCGAGGCCAACCGATCAAATCTCGGATGAGAATGCGCGCTTGTTCGATCGCGTCGCGGAACTGACGCTCGCCGGCGACGCGGCGCTCCCTGAGCTTCGCGCGATTTATGAGGACGCTCGCCTCCGCGTGCCTCAGGTGGTGTTCAACGCCAGCCGCCAGAGGGATGAAACGCTAGAGCTGAACTCATGAAACGCGCGAAGCAAAGCCACAAGAGAATTCAGAAGCTGGCCGCGGAGTCAGGGTCAAACGGAAAGAGCATCGACAAGTTGGTTCTGGACAGTACTCTGGAGCAGTTGACCGCGACTTTCGAGGACGTAAACCGAAAGCTCGACGACGTGCTTGCAAAGGCACGCGCGCGGGCCTGAAGCTCACACGAGTCATCCCGACGCCGACCCTGATGCCGGTCGTCGAAGCGATGCCTGTTTAGAGGCTAGCGGTCGCTGCTCTTGGCGGGGGCGGATTTCATCTGCGCCTCGGCCATCTTCAGGTTGGCTGCGGCGTCGTCGCGTCCAATCCAGTTCGATGGCGCAACCTTGAGCGCGGTTCGGAAATCATCGGCGGCGCGCACGAAATCATGCTTCTGGTACCAGGCCGCGCCGCGATTCAGATAAGCGTTCGCATCGGTGCCATCGAGCCTGATCGCGCGATTGTAGGCCGTGATCGCCGCATCGTTATCCCCGGTCAGGATCAGCGCGTGGCCCAGGTCCTCGAAGGCCTTCGGATTATCGGGCTCGAGCCTCGCGGCCTGCTCGAAATCCCCGACCGATTCGTTGAACTTGCCATGTTTCGCCAGTGCGATACCTCGGTCGAGGTACGCGCCTTCGAGATTCTGCTCGAGCTGTGCGGCCGGCTCGGGATAGGGGATGTTGCCGGCGAGCTTCGCTGCCTCGATCGATGTGATGGTCTTGATTGTATCGCTATAGCCGGCGATCGCCTGGTCCCCTTGGCCGATACGATCGTAGGCGATCGCACGATTCAACATCGCGTCAGGATATTTCGGCCGGAGCCTCAGCGCGGCGTCATAGTCGGCGATCGCATCCTGGTACTGCCGGCCTTCGCGATAGGCCTGGCCGCGGCCGTTATAGATCTCGGCGCGCTCGTTGTTGGTCAGGCCACCCTCGTTCAAGGCGTCGGTGTATTCCCTTATGGCATCCGGGTAGTCGCCCGATGAAAATGCGGCTTTCGCTTGCGCTACGTGCGCGTTCGAATCCGCGGCTACAAGACCGGCGATGCCGACCCAAAATGAAATCGTGATGACGGCGAGAATTCTTCGGAGGCTGCGCTGCATAGCTGGCCGCGTCCGATTACGACTAGATGCCATGGCGACGAGGGTCAAGCGCGCCGCGCTGCGCGTCATGCCTACGAGGAGCTGGCGGCCGAGGGTTCCTGCCCGCCCGCCGGCGGATTGCTCGATTCGATAAGTTTCGCGAAGCGCTCCAGTTCGCTCGCCTGCATGTCCGACACGAGCCAGCACTCCATCGCATCCTTGCGGAAGTGCACGACGTTGTAGCCCATCCGCGTGAGCTCGCCGATGCGCGTCGCGCCCCCGCCCGTACCAGCAGGCCACATGAACAGATTGATAAGATGACGCCCGTGTTGATAGACGACCGCCGCCACCGGACGATCATCTACATAGTCGAGGCGCCCGCCCACCAGCTTGAAACCATCGTTCTGGAAATCGGCTACGATCGGCGAGAAATCGAGCTTACCTGCGAACCACGGCTTGACTGTGTGTTGATCGGTCGAGACCACGTCGGTCAGATGCGAGCCCATCAGCGAGCGCACGTGGCTTGCGACGACTTCGTCAGCGATTCGATCGCTCAAGGGCGGCTGCAACAGCATCGGGATGAAGATGATGAGCATGATCGCCGCGATCGCGAGCGGCGCCGCCGCGCCCAGGACGCGCCGGATTCTTCGCTCGCGCGGGACGTTGGGCGCATGCGCGATTGCGTGACGGATGCGATGCTCGAGCCCCTTCGGCGCGCCGAAGTGGAACTCTCCACTCCGTAGCCGCGAGCGCAACGCACGCATCGCCTCGAACTCGCGCGTGCAGTGGGCGCATCCCTCGAGATGCCGCGTCAGCTCGAAGTCGCGCGCCGCGTCGAGCTCGCCGTCGAGCTGCGCGTGGAGCAGGATACGCGCGTTGTCGCAGTTCACGTCACCTCCTCCCCCGTAGCAGGCCGCTCAGTGCGCGATGCAGCCGTTTGCGCGCGCGCGCGAGCCGCGACATCACGGTGCCGATCGGCAGGTCGGTCGCGTCGGCGATTTCCCTGTAGGAAAGACCCTCGATCTCGCGCATCAGGATCACTTCGCGAAATTCGTCGGGCAGCGCGCTCAGCGCGGCGCGGATCGATTCGCCGTCGGCCTGCCGGATTACCGCCGCTTCGACGGTATCGCTGGGACAGTCCGCGCCATGCAGATTCTCGTCGAACTCCGCTGTCGAGTCCGACTTCTTGTTGCGCTCGATAAAGCTGAACGCCGTGTTACGCACGATCGCGAGCAGCCAGGCGCGCGGCTCGCCGCCGCGATAGCCGGCCGAAAACCGGAGCGCCCTTAGGTATGCCTCCTGCACTACATCCTGCGCGTCCTGATCGTTTTTCATAAGCCAGCGCGCGAGGTTGTACGCGGAGTCGAGATGGGGCAGAAAAGTCCGCTCGAAATCCACGTCGTGTAGGGCTTCCGGCAACCGCCGTCTTTGCTCCTTTGACCCGGTGCTGCTCGATACCAGGACCGGCGCAGGCGCGATCTTATTCCCGACGGCTCTGGTGGCTCAACGGCTCGCCGTCCGCCAGTTTGTTATCGGCGCCTGATCTGTGCGAAAACAGCTTGAAAAGAGTATCGACCCGCCAAAACCTGAGTATTGTGCGCCTCATCGGATCCGAGTCCCTGCGTGTACAAGCCAAAGAAATCTTCATCAGCCGGGAGCAATCACAAGGTGCGCCCAGAGCGCCCGCCCTCGAAAGGCAGGCCACGCCGCCGCCGCCGTCCCGAGGATGCCGAGCTTGAGATTCTCGAGGCGGCAGAGGCCTTCCTGCGCGAGCGGCCGTTTCACGAGATGACCGTTGACGTACTTATGGCGCGGACCGGGCTCTCACGGCCGTCGTTTTACGAATATTTTCGCGACCGTCACGACTTGATCCTCAAGCTGGGCGAGCGCCTGAACCGTATGATCGACGCTGTCGCCGAGCGCTGGAAGACAACCAAGGGCGATCCGCGCACTGAACTGAGGCGGGGTTTCAATGGCCTGGCCGACATCTACCGTGAGCACGGGCATCTACTGCGCGCGTTGATCGCCGCGGCGCCGCAGGATAACGAGGTCGCCGAAGCATACGACCAACTGCTGGCGACGCAGTCGGAAGGCACGGCGCGCCGCATCCGGTCCGACGTGCGCAGCCGCCGCACCAAGCCGCTCAACGTTGACGAGACGGCGCGTGCTCTCGTGCTCATGAACGCACAGTATCTGGCGGAGAGTTTCCGGCGCGATCGCAATGCCGATCCACGCATCGCGATCGAGGTTTTGACCGCGATCTGGATGCGGGTGTTATACGGCACGGCGCGATAGACTTAGGGCGCGAATTGACCATGAACGAGTATCTTTACGAGGCGGCGCGCCGCCTGGTCGCGTTCGATACGGTCAGCTCCAGGAGCGACTCGGCCGCGATCAGCTACCTCGCCGCCGAACTTGGCTCGCGCGGCTTTCAGATCGCGGTCCAGCCCGCCGAGCTGCTCGGCATAACGCAATCGAATCTCGTCGCATGGCTTGGCGCGCCACGTCCCGGCGGGCTCATCATCTCTGCGCACATCGACACTGTTCCCTTCGAGGGCCAGCCCGGATGGACTCGCGAGCCGCTCAAGCTGGAAGCGGGCGGCGACCGCATCTTCGGCCGCGGCACCTCCGACATGAAGGGTTTCATCGCCGAGTGCCTCGACGCGATGCGCACCTTCGACGCCAAAAAGCTCGTGCGTCCGCTGGTCTTCGTCTTTACCGCGAGCGAAGAGGTTGGATGCCTCGGCGCGAAGAGTGTGGCGCCGGCCCTCAATCAGATTCTTGGCGAGACTCCCGTGCCGCGCCTCGCGTGGATCGGCGAGCCGACATCGTACACAATTTGTCACGCGCACAAAAGCATCGTGCACTTTGATGTGGTCGTTCGCGGACGCGGCGGCCATAGCGGTGCGCCCGCGCGCGGCGTCAACGCGATCGCGGTGATGGGCAGGGTTATCGACGCGATCGGCCGCCTCCAGGAGGAGCAGCGCACGAAGCCAAGCGCGGCCTACGAGGCGATCTTTCCCGATTCCCCTTACGACGTGCTCAACTTTGGCACCGTGAGCGGCGGCCTTGCACTCAACATGATCGCCGAGGAATCCACGCTCCGCGTGAGCTACCGCTCGCTGCCCGACGCCGATCCTCTGGCGCTCTATCGTGAGATCGGGCGGCGACTCGGCGCACTTGACCGGCACGACTTCGCGTCGCGCGAGCACGAAGCGTCGATCGAAGTCGGCCCCGCGATGGTCGTGCCGCCGCTCAACTCTGCGCGCGGTACCGCCCTCGAGCGTGTGCTGTTCGACGTGACCGGCGCGCGCGATTCCGGCGGCGCACTCTTCGGCACCGACGGCGGATGGTTCTCTGGCGCCGGAATAAGCTCGCTGATTTGCGGCCCGGGCGACCTCGAGCAGGCGCATCAGCCCGACGAATGCATCCGGCGCGAGCCGTTCGAGCGCGGCGTGAGTATCGTCGCCAAGGTGATCGATAGAATGTGCTGCGGCGCAAGGCTTGCTTAGACCTTCTGCCAGTCGATCGCCTGCTCGTAGGCGTGTGCGAGGCGAAGAATCGTCGAGTCCTGGAAATGCCGCCCGATCAGCATCAGCCCGACCGGCAATCCGTTTGACTTCGCGCACGGCACGCTGAGCGCCGGATGCCCCGTGATATCGAACGGCGCGGTGTTTGTGATCATCGAGTAAGGCGAGTTGTCGTCGATGCGCTGCGCCTTCATCGGCGTCGCGGGCATCGCGAGCGCGTCGTATTCCTTGAGCGCCTCGTCGTAGCGCATCGTAAGCCGGCCGCGCAGGTTCTGCGCCTTGGCGTAGAGGCGGCCGTGGTAGCGCTCGCGCATGTACTCGCCGAGGATCAGCATCAGCTTGACCGTGATGGCGGTGTCGTTGCCGCGCGCCGCGAGACCTTCGCCAAAGTGCTCGCCGAGTTTCGGTAAATAGGCGCCCGAGTGATGCGTGCCCATCAGCTTGCTATGCGCGAGCATCGCCATGCCTTCGGGCACAATCGCGAAAATCCAGTCGGCAGCGTTGCTATGCTCGGGAATCGAAATCTCGCTGACCTTCGCGCCGTGCTTCGCGAGCGCCGCCGCCGCGCGCATCACCGCGGTGCTGACGTCGGGCTCCGCGCCCGGCTGCTCGAAGCCCTCGCGCACCACGCCAATCTTGAGACCGGCGATGCTTTTTTTCAGAAGATCACGATAGGGCTCGACGGCAACTTCGCGCTGGCGCTGATCGAGCGGGTCCTTGCCCGCGATCACCTCGAGCACCTGCGCGACCGTGTCCACCGAGCGCGCCATCGGCCCCACGTGATCGAGCGACGGGTCGATACTCATCACGCCGGTGTACGGCACGAGTCCGTACGTCGGCTTGATCCCGACCACGCCCGACCACGACGCCGGGATGCGAATCGAGCCGCCCTGGTCGGTCCCGATCGTCGCGTCGATTCCCTCGTAGTAAAGCGCTGCGCCCGAGCCGCATGAAGAGCCGCCCGAGCAGTAGTTGGGGTTGTGTGGATTGCGCACCGGGCCGTAGTGACTCGTGCGGCCGTCGCCGGAAAGCGCGAAGTCATCCATGTTGAGCATCGCGACGATTTCGGCGCCCGCGTCGAGCATCCGCGTCACGATCGTCGCATCCTCGTCGGGCACGAACCCGCGGAGCACGGCCGAGCCGCCCGTCGCTGGAATTCCCGCGACGCAGACGCTGTCCTTGAGCCCGATTTTCATGCCCTTGAGCTTGCCCGACGGCGCACCCTTGACGATGCATCGCATGACGATCGCATTCAGTGGATCGGTTTTCTGGTCCGGGCGCCCAAGCACCGTGCGGTCGGGATAGTGCGCGCCGGAATCCATCCGCGGCTCGGCGGTGATTGCGTCGAGGCGTTCGAGCACAGTGAGCTGCGCGGGAATGATACGCTCCAGCGCATCGAGTTCGTCCGCCGAGAGTTCGAGCTTGTTCAGGCCTGCGATGCGCTTGATTTCGTTGCGATCGGGAGATTTGAGCGCCATGGCCGTGCCTCCGGAGAAATCAAACAGGTGCTAACCCGTCCGAATAGCACCTCGGCGGAGTCTCACCAAGCGCAGCGTCGAAATGTCGGAACTGAAACGATAGGAGCCCAGCGGGCGTCCTCTCAATCGCGAGGGTGCAGCGCTCGAAGCTGCCGCAAGTGCCCACCGCTGCACCCTCACCCTCGCCTCACGGCGCGTGCGAAAAGAATGCACGCGCCGCGGCGCTTCGACCTCGCCCGCAACAAAGCGGGCGAGGTTATTCAAGAGTGTCGTCGTTATCGAGCGCGCGTGAGTTTCGAAAATGCTATGCGGGCAGCCCACGGTCTTCCAGACCGTCTTTGGTGGTGAGGGCCGCCCGCATAGCGGAGGCACTTGTGTTACGCCGGCTTCTCGACTAGCACCGTCGACTTTCCCTTCTTCTTCGAGTTGCGGACAAAGTAGAAGGCGCCGTACGCTCCCCAGATCAGCGAGATTCCCACCGCCATCAGCGGCTCTTTCACGCTGCCGAGGCCTTCGATCGGTCCAACGATGTAGAACGCCATGCAGGCGAAGTTCGCGAGCGCGCCGAAGATCGGAATCGCCATGTGTTTGAAGCCGTGGAACATATGATGCTCGCGATAGGCGACAATGCAGCACACGTTGGTTAAGCCGTACACGATGAACGTGCCGAAGTTCGAGATCAGCGTCACCAGCGCGAGGCCGTTCGGCAACGCCGCGAGCGACGCATTCGAGTTCATGCCGATCGCGTACCAGAGGTTGTGCGGCAGCGTCGCGATGGTCTTGTCGTCGGGCGCCGAACCGCCGGCGAAGAAGTAGAGTGCCGCATACGCGCCGAGGACTGCCGAAATCGTCGCCAACGTCCAGATCGTCCGATGCGGGGTCAGGTTGCTGCCGTGCAGCAATCCGAAATGCTCTGGCACTTCCTCGTCGCGGCCCATCGCGTAGGTCACGCGCGCACCGGTATTGATGCAACTCAACGTCGTACCGATCAGAGCCAGGAACACCGTCACTGCTTCGACCAGCATAAAGGCTTGGCCATGCCCGCCAAGCAGCGCGTTGCCGATAATCGTCATCATGTCGCCGATCGGCGCCGCCGAACCTTTGGCATCGGCCAGACTGTACGCGCTGCTTAAGAAGTAGTTGGCGGCGAAGTACTCGATCATGTAGCAAAACAGTCCCTGGATCGTCAGCGAGAGCAGCACACCGCGCGGGATGTCGCGGGTCGGATTCTTCGATTCCTCGCCTAGCGACGTGATCGATTCGAAACCGACCAGCAGGAAGATTGCGATCGTCGCCTGCAGCATGACGTAGCTGAAGTTGTGCGGCGCGATAACCGATAACGCGCTCGCATGCGCCGGCGCGTCACTGGTGAGAACGTAATGCAGGACCTTTTTGCTTCCATCGAGCGCCAGACCCATTGAGCCGTCGGGATGCCCCAGGCGGTAAGTGATTGCGAGCGCCGAGAAGAACAGCAGCGCGACGATCTGGATACCATTGATGGCGATATTGACGATCGTCGATCCGACCACGCCGCGATATGCAATGTACGAAACGACGTAGGCAAAAATGATCGCGATCATTGCCATGAACACAGGCCCTGGCGTGCCGCTGTTGATCGTGTTCGGAGCGAAGTTGCCTACGATGTAACCGATCATGATTCCCATCGTCGCGACCATCGCGCCCGGATACACCCAGTAATAAAGATGCGACGCCCAGCCCATGATGAATTTCGCAATGCGGGCGAAACGAAACGCGTGCGTTTTGCTCAGAAAGGCCTGCTCGGCAAAGAAGTAGGAGCTTCCCGCACCGGGATAAAGTTTAGCCAGCTCCGAGTACGACACCGCGGTCGCATACGCGAGCATCAGCGCGGCGAAAATGCCCGCCCACATGCCGGCAGCCGACGGATACGCGTATCCCGCCTGGACCACGAACGTTATCCAGAGGAACGCTCCGGGCGCGATCAGCGCCATCGCGTTGACCGTGACGCCCGTGAGTCCGAGCGTTGCCTTCATCTTTGGTTCAGTTGCTTCCGCCATTCTTCACCTTCCTGTGAGCTATCGCGTTCGTGCCAAATGACTCCCTAATCCCTGACGGCACAGATGCGCTCGGCGGAGGACAGCAGGAAGCATGCCGCCGCGATTCGAGCTGCTATGCGATTGACCCTATGACGAGGAAATGTGCAACTGTGACGGGCAGATTATTTCAAAAAGCAACGATTCGGCTCGAAGCTGGAGACACATTATTAATTGTAATGCAAATTACATTACAGTGTCATTCAATATGCATTGAATCGCGATCGGGATATTGCTTCTTTCGGTAGGACTGTGTGGCGGCCGATGCAGCCTCATTGGCGTGCGATGCTGCCGCGCAAGCAAGCATCGCCCGTTCGCTGAGCAGATCTTCAACGTGAACGCCCTCATCAACAGGTTGTGTGACTCCTGATGCCGTCGGTTGGCAACTTGTCTAGGGCTGGGGCGTATTACTCAAGCAAGTTTCTGATGGTCTGAATCGTTTCAACTAGCGAGCGTTCGTTACCCCAGATGAACGGATCGAGCGTCGGTAGAGGGAGTAGAGCAGTCATGAACTTGTCACGCGCTACGGTGTTAAGGGCAGTCGGATTCTTCTGTCTGCTTACGATCGCATTCGGATGCGCCACCGTGCCGATGACTGACACCTCGGCAGACGCCACGGCCAAGCAATTTGATCCCACGGCCGGCATGGCGAACCTCTACTTCGTGCGTCAATCGAACGGCTTCGGTGACACGCTCGACGAGTATATCAACCTCGACGGGCAGTCGGTCGGAGCTGTAGCGCCCAACACCTATATACTGCTCAGCGTTTCGCCGGGTCATCACACCATCACTGTTTCCGGGCCAACCAATTCCGAGCAGGCTCAGCTCGATGCGGTGGCGGGTAACTTGTATTTCTATAGCGTCAGCATCAAATGGGCCGGTCCGATGATCCGGCATAGGCATATCGAGGCGATGTCCGACGCGGACGGCCGCGCCGCAGTCGCCGCCACCAAGCGCGCGGTAACGACGACGAATCCGGGAGCGGCAGCGCCCCCGAATCCCAGCTGAAGCCGTTGGCTCTGTATTCCCTCTCCGTAAAAAAACGGGCGAGGCAATTAGGAACGCATGATCACTACTTGTCATTCTGAGCGCAGCCAGTCTGCGAGTGGAGCCGAAGGATCTCGCCCGCCGGGGTTTTCGGCGGGCGCAACGAGCGCACGACAGCCTTAGACAGCGATCGTCACCGCCGCGCTGATCGCTCTCTCCATGGTTACGGGCGCGGAGCACCACGCGAGATCCTTCGCTCCGGGAGGCTTCGCTCAGGATGACAAACAAGGGAGGCGCGCTATCATTTTGTCGTCTCGAGCGAGCGCTGCGCGACGAGGGATCAATGCGAAGCGATGCTACGGAGTTGAGCTCTAGGCGAATCGTCTCTACCTGCTTCAGCGTGGCACGAAAGGCGCCGCCAGAACCGCGAGCATGCCAAAGGTGGCGACGTTCCAGACGAGCGAGCGGACGACTGGTATTCCAGTTATATAAAGCGCGGTATAGGCGATGCGCCCGGCGATATAAGCTATCGATCCCCAACGAGTCAGCTCATTGTGAACTCCTGCAGCCTGAGCAACGAGGACCGCCGCGGCAAAGAAGGGAAACGTCTCCATATAGTTGCGGAAGTTACGGCTGATGCGTCCGGGGATCGGTTGGAGCGGCGGCATCTCGATATCGCGAGGGCTTGCTGCCCACTTGAGGCCGTACTGCGAGTTTGCGGCCTGCGCCGCACCGACTAGCTGAAGGAAGCCCCAAACCGTCGCAGCTACCAGCGCCATCAGCTCAAAGCTCATATACGTCTCTGTGTCCTTTCCAATCTAGAGCAGCCAGAAGTTGCTGACTGGCTGTACGAATAGAAGATCGCTCCTCACACACTTGAACTATCCGATCGTCCGCTCCGACTTGCTCAAACTCGCCAAGGATCCGTTCGTAGCCGAAGCAGTACTTAATTCGAGAACGTGAAGACAGCAGCGACCAACCCCCCTAAGCAGTTGATCGCGATCAGTAGCCGTAGCTGAGTGAAAGCAGGCATCGGGTCGCGCCGATATTCGCAACGCAAGGCCATGCGCTCGCAATCACACGTTCAGCCGATAAACCCGTGCGGCGGTGCGATGGAACAAATCGGTCTTCTCGTCGGTGGAGAACTTGGCCGCCATCTTCTTGAACGCATTCCACAGCACGTTATACGAGCACGACAAGCGGTCAACCGGGAAGTTGCTCTCGAACATGCATCGTTTCGGGCCGAACACCTCGATCGAATGCAGGTAGTAGTCGCGCGTCGCTGCCACCAGCTCGTCCGAGGTCGGCGGCGCGGGACGCTTGTGCCATCCGAAGCCGTTTACCGGCATGTTGATCCCGCCGAGCTTGGCGACGACGTTCTGGCATCGCGCGAGCTCGCTCACATCCGTCTTCCACTTCTGAAAAATCTCGGCGCGCTTGCCCGCGTAAGGGCCGACGCCGAGCGGCCCACCGAAGTGATCGAAGATAATCGTCGTGTCGGGGAACGCGCGGGCGAGATCGGTGAGTTCGGGTATCTGATGATGATACTGCCAGGCGTCGAACGAGAGGCCGAGCTTGGCGAGCTGGGCGAAGCCCTCCCGAAAATTGTGCGCCGCATACATATTCGGCGTCGGATTGGTGTGCGAGTTCCGCACCTCAGGCGCGGCGTCAACGCCCACGGCGTGGCGGATACCGCGAAAACGCGACGGCGCAACTGCGATATGCGCCTGCAGCACATCGTTCGCCCTGGCGCCGAGGGTGAGATCGACGAAGCTGACGATTCCTGCGGCGACACGTGTTGGGCCGTAGCGGCCGCTCGCGCTCTGCGCTGCGATGCCGTTGACGAACTCGGTCTCGCCGATCGACTTCATCTCGGCCGGCCCGTCGGTGCGGTACATCGACATGCATTCGACGAAGACCGTCGCGAGGATGCGATGGCCAGAGCTCGTGTCGCGCACGATTTCCTCGAGCAGGTAGCGGCTTCGCGGCTGATCCCAAAGATGATGGTGCGGGTCGATGATGGGCAGGTCGGGCTCGAGGGTGGGCTCGACGACCTGGGCGAGCCATTCATCGCGCGCGCCGGCGACGGGTCGTGGTTCCTGTTCTGATGCCATGGCGACTCAATAGCACAAAATGAAGCGATCGATGCTGCCCGGCGCGCGTTCGGCTCGTCACAGGTCGCTGGTGCGTTGGCGTCGCGCTTGACAAATTTCGCTGCCGGCAGTATTTAACCATTAGGTTATTTAACTAAAGGGTTCATAAGTGCGAAGTTTAGGAACCTAAAACAGGTCGCGCGATTGAGGGGATTTTACATGCGAAATCGTTCTTACCTGGGCACAGACTTTGAAGTGTGGAAGAGCGGCGAGTCGTGGTTCTGGTTCGTGCCCGATCGCGGACGCGCGCGGGGTGCGATCGGCGCTGCCGTGGGCGAGCTCGACGCGGTGCGCGAGGCATGCGCGACGATCGACGAGATGCGCGCGGAGCGCGGCGCAGGTCGGCGATCCAGATCGGCGTCGTGCGACTCGGCTCTCATCGACTGGGCGGCGTCACTCGCAAGCCTCGAGCGCTACCTCGCCCGGCTCTGCCCGGCGACGGCGTAGCGCTCGTCGCTAGAGCGCAAGCAGCCGTGCGGCGTTCTCACCGCGTATCGCGGCGCGCTCGGCGTCGGTGAGTGATGCGACCGCATCGAGCTGCGCGAGCGGATCGTTGATTCCCATGTCGAACGGGAAATCAGTGCCAAGCACGACCTGGCTCGCGCCCGCCTGCCAGACAAGAAAGCCGAGCTGCGCGGGAGTATAGACCAGCGAATCGAACCAGATCCGTTTCAGGTACTCGCTCGGCGCGAGCCGGCACGAATGAGCCTCGGGCCGCACACGCCATCCATGATCGAAGCGAGCAGTGTAGAACGGGAAGTAGCCGCCGCCATGTGCCGCGCAGATCCTGAGCCGCGGATGCCGATCGAGCACGCCCGAGAAAATCAGGTGCGCGAGTGCGATAGTGGTCTCCGTCGGATTGCCGATCAGATTCGAGAAGTAAAAGCGCGTGAGACGCGCACCAAGCGAACATCCCATCGGATGGATGAAGACCAGCGCGCCGAGCTCCTCGGCCTTGCTCCAGAACGGCTCGTGACGCGAGTCGGCGAGCTCGACGCCGTTCACCGCGGTCGCAACGATCACGCCCTTGAGGCCGAACTCGCGAATCGCGCGCTCAAGCTCTGCGACAGCGAGCTCGGGATGCTGCAAAGCGACAGTGCCGAGGCCAACGAATCGATCGCGATTCGTGGCGCAGATCGCCGCGATCCTTTCATTGGCTGCCGCGACGATTTTCTCGGCCAGCTCCCGTCCCGCCCAGTAGTAGTACTGCGTCGGCACGACGCTCACTGCCTGCATGTCGATGCGCATCGCGTCCATCGCTGCGATGCGCGCCTCGACGCGCGTAAGACTCGCGGCATAGTCGCCAGTCATCAGCTTGCGATTGTGCTCCACCGACGCCGCTCCGGTGAGCAAGGCCGCCTGCTCCGCCTCGCGGCGCCAGCGCTCGTCGCCGCGCGCAAGCGTCTCCACTTCCTCGACGAGCGCGTGAGCATGCAGGTCGATTGCCATCGATTTCATCGATGCTCCCTCAAGTCATCGCGGCGATGATCTGCTCGCGCGTTAGTGGCAGGTCGCGGACGCGCCGGTCGAGCGCGCGTGCCACAGCGTTCGCGACCGCGGCGCCCGCCGGACCGCATGACGCCTCGCCAACGCCAAGCGGAGGCAAGTCCGGCTGATCGATCAGCCGCACCTCGACCTCAGGCACCTCGTCGAAACGAAGTATCGGATACTCTTCCCAGCTCCGCGTGGTCACGCCGCGGGGGCCGAACGCTGCCTGCTCCATGAGCGTCCAACTGATCGCCTGAATGATGCCGCCCTCGATTTGATTGACGATCCCATCGGGATTGATCGCGAGGCCCGCGTCAACCGCGCAATGCACCTTCGTTACGCGCACCCGCTCGGCCACGTCGACGCACGCGACTACCGCGACATACGCGGCCGTCGTCTTGTATCTGCAAAAGCCGATTCCCGCGGCGCGGCCGGTTCCGCGCGGCGCTTTTGGATCCCATCGCGGCATCTTGGCGACGGTTTCGATCACCCGCCTCGCGCGCGGGTCGGAAAGGTTGCGTATCCGGAATTCAATCGGATCGATTCCGACCGCGTCGGCCATCTCATCCATGAACGACTCGACCGCGAACACGTTCGCGTAGCCGCCGAGCGTGCGCAGCGCGGACGTGCGAAACGGAAGGCCAGGCAGGCTGTGCAGTTCGATGCGCCGATGCTGCACGTCATAAGTCGGCTCGGAGTTGCGCGCGCCGCCGGCGAACACATTCATATCTTCGTGTACTTCGGGAAAGGGCGTCGGCGGCTCGATATGCGTCGCCGCGAGCAGCTCGACGCCGTGGCGATTGGGCCGGCGGCCATGCGGCCCGCTCCAAATCTCCGTTGACCAGTCGGCGATTTTGCCGTCCGGCGTTACCGCGCCGCCGATCTTGATCACCATTGGCGAGCTGAACGGCGACCACGCGAGCTCGTCGCCGCGCATCCACTGCACGCGCACCGGACGCGGCGCGACCTCGCGCGCGAGCAGCGCGGCGTCGAGCGCAACGTCATCGGCGCCGTTATGCCCGTAGCATCCGGCGCCCTGCGTGTGCATCACCGTGACTTGCTGTTCGCCGACACCGAACACTTTCGCGAGCGCCGCGCGCAACGGAAAAACGCCCTGCGTATGACTCCAGACTTTGAGCGCGCCGCCTTCGAAACTCGCGACCGCGCACGACGGACCCATCGACGCGTGCGCGAGCGGAGGTTTCGAGTAGGTTGCCGAGAGACGTTTCGCGTTGGCGGGTACGGCGACGACTTCGCCGCGCTCGGAGTGCGAATCGATCGAACGGAGGCGCGGCAGCGAGCGCTTCCAGTCCTGGTCGATTGCGAAGCCTTCGTCGCCCGCCCATTTTGCGCCGGCGCTGAGCGCCTCCAGTGCCTTGATCGCCTGGTATTCGTGTTCGCACACCACGCCGACGAAATCGCCACTCACCCAAATCTTCACAACGCCCGGTAGCGCCTCGGCGCGCGAGCGGTCGAGCGAAATCAGATGCGCGTCGGGAGTAGGCGGCCGAAGCACGCGTCCGTGCAGCATCCCAGGCAGTTCCAAATCCTGGATGAATCCGCCGCCTGCCACCTTGGGCGGCAAATCAAGACGCGCGATGCTCTGACCGATGTATTCTGCGGCGCCCCGCTGGCGCAGCTCGGCTTCGCCGTCGACGGTCTGATTCCAATCGATCTCCGGCGCGAGCTTCCAGTAGTCGAGGCCCGATGCTTTTCCATCGAGCAGAATAGCGCCGCGCTCGACACTTAGTCGTATCGCATCGACTACGAGTCTGGCCGCTGCGTTCTCCACGATTGCGTGCCGAGCCTGGGCGCATGCGAGCCGGAGCGAGGTGCCGCCGATTTCGATCGACATGCTGCCGGCGGTGTAGCTCTCGTCGGGAGAGAATCTCGTGTCACCCGAGACGACGTCGATTTGCGCGAGCGGAAGACGCAGTTCTTCCGCCGCGATTTGCGCCATCGCGGTGAGGACTCCCTGGCCAAGCTCGACCTTGGCAGTGAACACGCGAGCGATTCCTGCCTCAGCGAAGCTCACCCATTGGCCGAGCCGGGGATTCTGATGCAGGCTCCAGGGGAGAGCATGCGCCGCGGTCATGATTGCGTCTCCTCGCGCCACGCGCGCTCGATCGCGCCGACGATGCGGTTGTGCGGGCCGCAGCGGCAGAGGTTCTTCTCGAGCGCAGCCAGGATCTTGTCGCGCGCCGGCTCATGATCTTTCCGGATCAGCGCCGCCGCGCTCATGATTATCCCCGTGAGGCAATAGCCGCACTGGCCCGCCTGCTGATCAACGATCGCGCGCTGCAGCGGATGCATCCGCGCGAGCGTGCCCAGTCCTTCGATCGTCGTGATCGACTTGCCTTCCACCGACCAGGCCGGCGTTTCGCACGAACGTACCGCGTCGCCATCGACCAGCACCGTACAGGCGCCGCACTGGCCGCTGCCACATCCGAAGCGCGTGCCCTTGAGCTTGAGGTCATCGCGCAGAACGTAGAGCAGGGGCGTGTCGTAATGATCGACGGCGACGCGATGCCGCTCGCCGTTAACCAGGAGATTGACCGTATTGCTCATCGCGATCGCCATTGTAGCGCGATTCGCGGCGAGCATCCGATTGAATATTCAGCTGGGTTTTAGGCCCGTGTGACCTTTGCCGCGTAGCAATCGGGCGCCGCGCAGTGCACCTGCAGGTACTCCGCCCGCGGGTCGGCGAACAGCCGTTCGATCGCGCTTTCGAGTTCATGCCCGTTGATCAGTTCCCAGCCGATCATCATCGCGTCGGCATCGAATGCGCGCCCTGCGAGTTGGCGGATGCGAAGTTGCTCGGGGACCTGATCGATCTCGTCGTAAGTCTTTTCACCCTGACGAACGAAGATAGCGGATCGCATCCCATAGGGTGAGTTGACCGGATGATGCTCATAGTTGACGAGCAGAAGTACCTCGCCCGGTTTGGAATCGGTGAGGCTCACGCGGCATGGATAGCCAGGAGAGCGCGCATCCGCGATTCGGCGCGCAGCGCCGCGCTCGGCGAGTTGATCGTCCGAAAGGCCGAACAGCGGCGCGAAGTCCTTCTCGGGTAATCCGACGATACGAAAGCTCATGGGTGAACCTCCTTACCGTCGCTAAAACCCCTCGGGCGTGCCGATGTGAAAAAACCGCGCGCCGCTGTTGTTATCGGCTGGCTACTAGGGTCCCTTGCGGCTCAGAAATTCGAGCGCGTCCGCCCATGTCGTCGGGGAATTCAAAATCCCGAGATGCGCCGTGCCAAGGATCGGATCGTACTGTCCCTGCCCGGTCAGATCGATATGATTGGCGCCCGCGAGCAGTGCGCTGTCCGAGAAGTCGTGCGGGTTGCCGTTGGCATCATCCTCGGGTATCGGCGGAATCAAGCCGTCCTGCTCGTTGCCGATATAAACGAAGTCGCCGCTCTCGTTAGGCGGCGGAGCGAAGACGTTGCGGATTACCAGGTACTGCGTCGGTCCCGGAGTCTCACCTCCCGAGTTGAGCACCGTGAGGAAGGGCGAGGTTGCGGTGCCGTATTCATCGCAGATAGCGCTTTGCGGAATGAAGCCGCCTTCGGCCGGCAACTCGAAGATGTTGGCGCTGAAGGGTGCGCAATCGACGATTCCGTGATTCGGCCCGTCGATCGCCACGAGCGACCTGACCTCGTTATAAGCGTTGTCTTGGCGCATCCATTCGCGCGCGACGGTGACGCCGAGACTATGCGCGACGATATCGACCTTGGGCGACCTTGTGTAGACCATCACGTCGCGCACGAACTGACGGAGCAGATCGACTGCGGCGGCAGTGCTGTGCGCGATTCCGGAGCGGTCGGTCGGATTGGTTAATAGATCGCACTGGTCGCCCTGGTAGCCGAGCGCCCAAAGCTCGCTCGGCAGGTATCCGTTGTCGGCGAAGTATTGCGCGAAGCTGTGAACGTCGCCGTAATCCGGATTGCACGAGGTCGGATACGGCGTGTCGTTGTTGCCGTGAAGAAAGATGACCGGCACGCGATGGATGAAACCGCGTGCGCCGAAGCCGAGCACGTTTGTGCCGAGATAGAAGTTCTCGATTGCCGGGAAGCCGGGCGGGAAACTGGTGCCGACTTGAGGGGGCGGCGGTGGTTGCGCACTCGCTGAAATCGCCAGAGCTAAAAACAGTAACGCCGCTGCGAAACAGCTTCCGATTCCCCTCATTGTTGGCCCTCCCGCTATGTGGTCCGCTACGTCGTCGCTAGATAGCCGAACTCCGCTAATACTTGCAACTACACCTTGAACGAACCCGCGACGAGGCTGGAGTCGGCGACGTTGAAGATCGGCGCTTCCCCGTTTTGTTGATCGCGACAATGATCTTGGAGCCCTGCTCGACCTAGTGCAGGCGGATGCCGTTGGCGGTGACGATCTGATGCCTGAGCTCGGACATGGGCGTTAAGCTTCCCGGCCGGAATCTAGACCGCCGAATTGATCGAGTCGAGCACCCTAACGAAAATCGGAACCCGAGCGACTGCGGCGCAGACGATCATCAGCGGTCTCGACCGCAGCGGGCTAAGATTCCTCGCGCAAGGTTCGGAACGACGGAGCGAATGTTCACATTTTGTCATTCTGAGCGCAATGAGTCTGCGAGCGGAGTCGAAGGATCGCGGATTCTTTTGAGTGGTACGTCGCACGAACGGATCGGTCCACGATCGTGGTCGCCGGGATTTTTCACTGCACTCGAAGCCTCGCTCCGTTCAGAATGACAGACGGTCAGATTGCACTTGAGGAAGGAATAGGAGCTTACCGTTTCCGTCTTCCCGAGCGAGCGTTTTTGCGCGACGAGGGATCTTGGAGGACCCGAAGGGGCCGGTGAGTGCGCGAAGCGCCTTCCTTATGGAGCTCAGTCGGCGGCTTACTCAACGTTGCTTGATCAAGAGGCCAAGTGCGCTGCTTGAAGTGGCTGGATAAGATCCCTCGACTTCGCTCGGGACGACGGTAAAAACTGGGACGACTGATGACGGAGAGCAATTCTTTGCTGACAATGAGTAAATCGACCGTGCTTAGAGCGATTCTCCCGGCCCTGATCCTGTGGTTGTGTTCGCTATCGATGCCTAGGCTTGCCGTAGCTCAGGATTGGCCGGCGGCTTCGCGGTCGAAATTGGCGTCTTACAACTGGTCTGTAAATGCAGCACCAAACCAGACTCGCAAACCGCCACGCAAGAGCTCATGTCTGACTTTTCCACACGGTCGGTTTCTATGAAAACGATGAGATGGTGTGTTCGTTCGACTTTGTCGACCTTCGACGCAATGGCGTTCTGTCTCTCGTCGTTGGCATTGGCCTGCAGAATACACCGTCGTGTAGTACTGTCGTTATCTTCGATCGGCAGGACCGAAGTTCGCCGCAACTCAATCCTCGTTGCCACCGATGCGGCTGGTGAGCTTAAATCAGCCGTCCGTAAACCTTCGGGGCAAGGGTAATTGCTCTCGTTCTGCAGATGCCGTTAGGCGATTTCATTGGTCGTTGTTATGCAAATTGGCCGGTGATTTATAGTTGGACGAGTGACAATTACACCAATATCAGCGACCAGTTCCCCGAGTTCTAGCGCGACTGGCTTGCCGAAATCGCACACCCGGCACCCACAGACAGTGGCTATGACTGTTCGATGGCTGCGTCAGCGAAGATCCAGGAATATCTCGGCGTTCCAAATAATACCGCGCTGAAGACGATCCTCCAGCTAGCCCATGGTAAGGACATCAATCAACGGCGCTTCGCGGCCGATGTCTTAACCCATTTAGATTATCCAATCGCCCGCACCTACTTGCTCGAACTCGCTAAGGATCCATTTGTAGCCGAAGCACGTGTTTACTTTCAGAACGTGAAGACAGGAGCGATCGAGCCGCCGAAGCAGTTTCATCGCGAGTACCCATAGCCGAGAGTAAACGCGGCGCAGGCGTTCGGGCGTTCCTGGCAACGATCAGCGCCGCGCCCTCATCGCCCTGGCGCGGCGGATCAGGAGTGCCTGAGCTTTTTCACTTTGGCGGGCCATCTCGGGCACGAGAGCAAATCCGCGAACCCGGCATCAGCCGTCTGCGAGTTCCACCCAGGTCGGTGCGTGATCGCTCGCCTTCTCCCATCCGCGCACTTCGCGATCTACCCCGGCGCCGGTGAGGCGCGGCGCGAGCGCGGGACTCAGCAGCAGATGATCGATCCGTAGTCCTCGATCGCGTCCGTAGTGATCGCGAAAGTAATCCCAGAACGTGTAGATGTGACCCTCCGGATGCATCCGGCGGAGCCCGTCGGTCCACCCCTGCTTCAAGAGCCGCGCGTATGCGTCACGCGACTCAGGCCGGAACAGGGCGTCATCGACCCATCGCTCCGGCGCGAAGACGTCTTCCTCTGTTGGAATGATGTTGTAGTCGCCCGCGAGCACGACCGGAGCATTCGTCGCGAGGAGAGACTCGGCGTGCTTCTCGAGACGCTCCAGCCACCTCAGCTTGTAATCGAACTTCGGACCGGGCGCTGGGTTGCCGTTCGGCAGATAGAGGCATCCGACAAGCACACCGCCGACATTGCCCTCGATATAGCGGCTGTGCAGATCGTCAGAATCGCCGGGCAGTGCGCGGCGCACTTCGACCGGATCGGCGCCGCGCGCGAGGATGGCGACACCGTTGAAGCTCTTCTGCCCGTGCCAGATCACGCCGTAGCCCGCCTCGCGGATAGCGGCCTCGGGAAACTTGTCGTGCGGGATTTTCAATTCCTGGAGACATACTGCTTCGGGCTTCGATTCGTTCAGCCAGCGCATCAGACTCGGCAGCCGTGAGGTGATGCCGTTGACGTTGTAGGTCGCGATTTTCAAAGTCGTCAGTCCGTTTCAGCTTGGATGATCCAAACACTGACTGATTTGCAGTGCCGGATGAATAGGCATCTGGCGCTTTTCCCATTCGTGGAAGGTTCGCCTGTGCATTCCCAAGCAGGCAATCGACCTGTATTTCCGCGCGCTTTGCTCGATGTCAACGAAGCTCCGCGGGCGTACGTCAAATCGCCAGCAGATGGAGATTGGCCAGGATCCCAATCAAGCGAGGAAAAACATGAAGAACCTGAAAATCAAGTCAATTGCAATTGCGACTTTCGCGGCAACCCTGATGCTCGGAGTCGGCACCAGCTTCGCCGGTGGATGGGGCTGCCGGCATCCGCGCCGCGCCGAAGTGAACGCCCGGCTGCGCGATCAGTCCTACCGTATCAACCAGGGCGTCCGGGACGGTCAGCTCAACCCCGCCGAGGCGAGTCGGCTCCGCGCCGAGGATCGGAGCGTGCTGCGTCAGGAAGACCTCTATGCGCACTACGATGACGGCCATATCTCGCGGCCCGAGCAGGAAGTGCTGAACCACGAAGAGAACGGGATCAGCCACCAGATCTACGTCGATCGTCACGACGGCACCGTCTACCCGGGATATCCTTTCCAAGGCGGACTCTAAGTCCACGTTCGCGCGCTATCGAGGACGGCTAAAAAGGGGGGGGGGCCGTCCTTTTTTGTTCACGAAAATTGAATTGCCGCATGGCGGTCCAATTGATAACTCGTTCGATCCGACGTGAAGCCAAAACACGCGAGGTGACCCACCATGCAAATCATCCTTACTGTAATTCGGGATAGAGAATCCGATTTGACGTTGGCAGGAATAGCGGCGGCCGCGCTATGCGGCGGCGGTATCACTGCGCCGTTTCCCGACGGCCTGCCGTCGCGGCCCAATCCCGACGACCAAGGCTCGATCGAGGTCACCTGCGAGGAGGCGAACGGCCCGTTCGCGCGCGCGGGGTTTGTCCAGGCCGGCTTCGCCACGATTGAGGCGCTCCCGATGCCGACGATTCCGCCGAAGAGCAACCCGGTGACGATCCAGACGGGGCCTGAGAATCAGGAGTACCTGCAGTTCGGTGATTCTGCTGCCGATGCGCTCCTCGGCGCGGGACTCACGATCGCATTCCCGGATGGAAGCTCGTACCAGGGCGACCTTTCCAACGACACGACGATGAGCGTGATGTGTGCGAGCGCTGACACCGCGAAGGTGCAAAGCGCATTCACCGCGGTCTGGCAGATGCTCGCGAACTCGTGAGCGCCGCTAATCCAGCGTCGAGGCGAAGCCGCGTAGCGCCGCGGCAATGAAGGCGCGCACCCGCGTCGGGTCTTTCCGGCCGCGATGCCCGGCAAGGTCGGTGTGGGTGAACGAATCGACGCCCCACGGCCGCACCGCCTTGATCGCCTCGCCGACGTTAGCTGCGGAAAGACCGCCCGCCAGCACGACGGGAATTTTCGAGCGCTCGACTACAGTACGGCAGATCGACCAGTCGTGCGTCTCGCCGCCGACTCCGCGATACGGCGCGCCCATCGCACCCGCCTCGAGCATGACGAAATCGGCGCATCGCTGATGCGCGTCCACTTCAGTCTGAGTCTCGCCCGCTCGCACCGCGATCGCGCGCAGCAACCGCACGGGAGTGATGCGGCCGCGAATCCATGCGCAGTCCTCGGGTTCGATTTCGCGCGCCGCGATATGCACGATGTCCGGTCGGACCTTGTCCACCATCGCGCAGATCTCGTCGCGATCATCCGAGAGCGAGAGAACGATTCCCCGCGAGCGCGGGCGAATCGCGGCGTGAATCTCGCGCGCGAGCTCGGCGTCGATCGCCTCGGGCACCACGCCCGGCTCGGCCACGACCACGCCGATCAGATCGGCGCCCGCTTCCGCCGTCGCGACCGCATCGGCAACTGAGGTCATGCTGTAAATCTGGATGACCATCGCTGAAACTCCATCGCGCGTTCAGGGATGCATGTAATAGCCGCCGCTCACGGTCAGCGCTTCGCCGGTGATGAACGACGCGTCGTCGGAGGCGAGGAACGCGATCGCGGCTGCGATATCCTCGGGCTTGCCGAGCCGGCGCATCGGAGTGCGGTCGGCTTCGCGCGCGATACCTGTCATATTTTTCTCGACCCATTTCGTCAGGATGATTCCCGGCGCCACGGCGTTGCATCGGATTCCATCGGGGCCGACTTCTGACGCGACCGTGCGCGTGAGCGCGAGCATCCCGGCTTTCGCCGACGCGTATGGAGCATCGGAGCCGCCGATCGCCCACCACGCTGCGACAGACGACACGTTGACGATTGCGCCGGAACGCTGCTTCTTCATGGCGGGTAGCACTGCCCGAATCAGGTGGAACGCGCCGCTCAGGTTTACCTCGAGGACGCGGCTCCAGTCGTCGGGTTTGAGTTCGTCCACCTTGCCGAGCACGTTGATGCCCGCGTTGTTGACCAGAATATCGACGCGGCCGCGCTTTTGAAGCACCGCGCTGACCACGCGATCGATATTGTCGCGGCTCGACACGTCGAGCGCGTGGCCGTCGACGCGCCCGGGAAAGCGCGCGTTCAGCGCCTCAACGGTTTCATTGGTGCGCCGCTCGTGGCTGTCGGTGACGACGACGATCGCGCCTTCTTCGGCGAATCGCGTGGCGGTCGCCTTGCCGATCCCCCCGCCGGCAGCGGCGGTGACGATCGCGACCTTGTCTTTCAGTCCATTCATCTTGAGTAACTCCTCGCCCTGTGCTGTAAGCGCCAATCCCCGATCCGCTAGCTAGCGAACTTTCACGGATTGCGCCATCGCTACCCGACCATCAAGGCAACTGACCGGCGATGGCGCGCTGGTCGATTCCGACGCTTCGTCGAAATGCGATTTCCGTTGGAATTTTCCCTGCGCATGCATAAGAATCCACATGGATAAGTATTAGCGCCGTCACAGCATCGTTATCCGCTCGCGGCGCGCAATGTCCTTACCGACTCAGGAGGGAACAATGGCGGAATTCGATATCCAAATTAAAGGCGGCACGGTCGTCGACGGCACGCGGGTTCCGCGCTTTCGCGGCGACGTATGGATCAAAGACGGCAAGATTGCGCAAATCGGCGGACGCGCTGCCGGTTCGACGAAGAAAGTGATCGACGCCGACGGCATGATCGTCGCGCCGGGCTTCGTCGATCTGCACACGCACTACGATGCGCAAATCAGATGGGATCCGTGGTGCACGATCTCCGGATGGCACGGCGTAACGTCGGTCGTGCTCGGCAACTGCGGCTTCGGCTTCGCTCCGGTGAAGCCCGACTTCCGTGATCGCTCGATGCTCACGATGACGCGCACCGAGGCGATCCCTTACGAATCGATGAAGCAGGGGATGAGCTGGGACTGGGAAACGATTCCGCAGTACCTCGACTCGCTCGGCCGCGCGCCGAAGGGGGTTAACTGTATCCAGTACATGCCGACCGCGTCGCTGATGACCTACGTGATGGGCCTCGATGCGGCGAAGACGCGGCCCGCCACGCAAGCCGAGCGCAACACGATGGCGCGGCTCCTGAACGAAGGCATGGATGCGGGCCTTTGCGGATTCTCGATTCAGCGCCTCGGCAAGCATTCGGCGCAGGCCGACTTCGACGGCTCGCCGATGGTAACCGACACGATGTGCGACGAGGATATCCTGAACCTCGCCCGCGTGCTCGCGGCACGCGACGAGGGCTTTATCGAGATCACGCAGGCGACCGGGCATATCAAGGAAGACCTCGCGTTCGTCGAGACGCTCGCCGCCACCGCGCAGCGCCCAATCCTTTTCCAGGCAATCAGCGCGAGCACGCGCAATCCGGACATCCATCGGAAGAGCCTCAACTGGCTGCATAAGGCGCGCGCCAAGGGGCTGCCCATCTTCGGCCAGGCCGGCACTGTCCGAAGCGGCTTCGCCTTCACGCTCGAGCACTGGAACCTCTACGACA
>JASHQJ010000494.1 GCA_030037595.1 Candidatus Binataceae bacterium | reverse complement strand
GAGTTAACGTTCATCGCGCGTCATCACGATTGGGTGGAACGCGTTCGCCGTTCCTAGCCAATCAAACCCGTAAGCGGGCTCGAGGCGGACGCGTAAAGCCGCCGCTCGATGCGGCCTGCCAGGTGCGCGATCCTGCCTGCTTCGATCGCAAGATTCATCGCGCGCGCCATCGCGATCGGATCCTTCGCACCCGCGATGGCGGTGTTCATCAGCACGCCGTCACATCCGAGTTCCATCGCTTCGGCCGCGTCGGAAGCTGTGCCGACGCCCGCATCGACGATAACCGGCACCTTGGCCTGCTCGATGATTATCGCAAGGTTGAAGGGATTGCGGATACCGAGGCCTGAGCCGATCGGCGCCGCCAGCGGCATCACCGCGATACATCCGATTTCCTGCAGCTTGAGGCAGGTCACCGGATCGTCGGTGATGTACGGCAGCACCTTGAAACCCTCTTTCACCAGGACCTTGGCGGCCTCGATCGTCGCCGCAACATCGGGGAAGAGCGTCGCCTGGTCGCCGATCACTTCGAGCTTCACGATGTCGCCAACGCCCACTTCACGCGCGAGCCGGCAGGTACGAATCGCCTCGTCCGCCGTATAGCATCCGGCGGTGTTAGGCAGAATCTGGTAACGGCGCGGATCGACATAGTCGAGGAGGTTTTCCTTGTTGCGATCGGTGATATTCACGCGGCGCACGGCGACCGTCACGATCTGTGCGCCGCTCGCTTCAATCGCGGCCTTGGTCTCGGCGAAGTCCTTGTATTTGCCCGTGCCGACGATCAGCCGCGAGCGAAACGCCTTGCCGCCCAGTTCAAACGGAGTGTCTTCCATAGCCCACCTTCGTAGACTTCAGTCTTCGCAAACCGCCTCCACAGCGTCATCCTCCACCTACGAAGTTTATCACTTCGACCACGTCGCCCGCGCGGATGATGGTGTCAGCGTATTTTGCCTTCGGGACAACTTCGCGATTCAGCTCGACCGCGACGCGCGTCAGCTTTACCTTGAGCGATTCGACGAGCTGCATGACCGAGATTTCGCGTTCGAGCTGATGAGGCTCGCCGTTGAGGCTGATCGCGATTGCGTTCGTGGTTCCTTCGGCCATCCAAAAAAACCGCTTCCCGGCGCCCGGAAAGCGGCCTTGGGCGGGCCTCCGATGTCCCGCCATAGCCGAGTGCTGGCTTCCCTACGCCGGCATAACCCGGATCAGGTTCAAGGGGTTCTCTCGTGCCCGAGAGCTCTCAGTGTGCAATGCACACGCCCCCAGCCTTGAGTCCTCTTATATCGTAGCAGACTGAAAGACGCGAGCCGCCCCCCCGGCGCCGCCGAGGCAGTCGTCGTGGCGACCTTTGTTAGTTCCGGCGCGGCTAACCGTGTTTACTTTTCTTCACTCCGCATCCACCCCTGCGCCTAAGCGCCATGTAGAATTGCCTTCCGTCCGATTTGGCGAATGCTTCCGCGAGTCTTTTCTCGAGATTGATTGACTGTTCAAATACGCAATGGTTAGTTGAGCACACTGCATGCGCGAGCTGATTTTCGCTGACGTACCGTATCGCCGGCGAGCATCGCGGTAATGAGCTTCGACCAACACCGTCCCACCATCGCAGAGATCGATCTCGAGGCGCTCAGGTCCAACTACGCCGCATTGAAACAGGTCGCGCGCGGCGGCGAACTGATGGTCGTCGTCAAAGCCGACGCCTACGGGCACGGCGCCGTCACCGTCGCGCGCACTCTCGCCGCCGAAGGATGCGGCTACTTCGGCGTGGCGACACTCGATGAGGCACGCGAGTTGCGCGAAGCGGGAATCGATCGCCGCATCGTCCTGCAGGCCGGTTTCTTCGCGGACCAGGCGCGCGAAATCGTCGATCTCGATGTTGCACCGTTCGTTTTCGATCCGGGCCTAATCGGACCTCTCGATTCAGCCGCAGAGGCGGCTGGCCGTCGTGATTTTCCGATCCACCTGAAAATCGACAGCGGTGCGACACGGCTGGGGATAGTTCCCGCCGATCTCTCGGCAGCGATTGATGCGCTCTTTTGCGCGCGCTCACTCCGGCTCGAAGGCGTTTGCACCCTGCTCGCCAATGCGGGTGACCCGTCGAGTCCCATTACCGACGCCCAGCTCACGGTATTCCGTGATGCGCTGAAGACGATCGAAGCGGCAGGATTGCGTGCGCCGATCGTGCATGTCGCGAACTCCGCCGCGCTCGTGCTCCGCGAGGACTCGCACTACAACCTCGCTCGCCCCGGGCTCGCGATCTACGGCCTGCCCCCCGTCGCCGCCGTGCGCGAGCGAGTTGAGCTTCGCCCCGTGATGACGTTCAAGACGCGCGTAATGCAAACGAAGCGCGTGCCCGCTGGCAGCGGGGTCGGCTACGGCCACACCTTTATCGCGCCGCGCGAGACCCTCATCGGCGTGCTCCCCGTTGGATACGCCGACGGTTACCGCCGCGGCCTGCAGCACGGCGGCGAGGTGCTGGTGCGAGGTCATCGCGCGCCCGTGGTCGGCGCGGTCTCGATGGATCTGACGACGGTTGATCTGACCGACGTGTCGGGTGCTGCGGTTGGCGACGAGGTAATATTGTGGGGTGGTGTCGGCGAGGCGATGATCAGCGTTAACGATGTGGCGCGGCTGGCACAGACGATTTCCTACGAAATGCTTTGCACTGTTGGCCGGCGCGTGCCACGAATCACGCGGGGATAGTTGATGAGCATGGAACAGGTGAGGGTGGGGCGCGCTCTCCTCGGCGTTTCGGACAAGAGTGGCCTCGCGGAGTTCGCCCGCGTGCTGGTACGACACGGCATCGAGCTGATTTCGACCGGAGGCACCAAGGCTGCTCTCGAATCGGCCGGAGTGCCGGTCAAAGCAGTCGAAGAATTTACCGGCTTCCCGGAGATGCTCGATGGGCGCGTCAAGACTCTTCATCCGAAGATTCATGGCGGAATCCTCGCCCGGCGCGCCGACGCAAATCATCGCCGCCAGATGGAAGAGCATAATCTCCAGCCAATCGACCTGGTGGTGGTGAATTTCTATCCGTTCGAGGCAACCGTCGCGAAGGCCGGAGTGACTCGCGATGACGCGATCGAAAACATCGATATCGGCGGCCCCACCCTCGTCCGCGCAGCGGCCAAGAACTACGAAGACGTCGCGGTTGTGGTCGACCCGGCTGACTATCGAAAAATTGCCGAGGAGCTGGAATCAAACGGCGGCAGCGTGAGTGCGGCTACGAGATGGCGGCTCGCGCGCAAGGCCTTCGCGCGCGTTGCGGCCTACGATGCTGCGATTGCGAATTGGCTCGGCACTCACGCAGACGACGGCGAACCTGCGATCCTCGGCGAGACTTTCAATCTCTCACTCGAGCGCGAGCAATCACTCCGCTACGGCGAGAATCCGCATCAGGAGGGCGCACTTTACGGCAACTTTCTGAAGATTGCCGAGCAGCTCCATGGCCGCGAGCTCTCATTCAACAACGTGGTCGATATTAGCTCGGCGGTCAACCTGATGCTCGAGTTTCGCGGCGAGCAGCGCGCCGTGGTCGCGATTCTCAAACACAACACACCATGCGGCGTCGGTATCGGCACAACTCTGAAAGAGGCTTGGGACAAGGCGTTTGCGACGGATCCTGATTCGCCTTTCGGCGGCATCATCATTAGCAATCGACCTTGGGACCTCGAATTCGCGCGCACCGTCAACGAACTCTTCACCGAGGTGCTGATAGGGCCAGACTATGCACCCGACGTGCTCGAGTTCCTGCGCAAGAACAAGAATCGCCGCGTGATGCGGTATCATCCGGACGCCGTACCGCGCGATGAGCTTGACCTGAAAAAAGTCGTGGGCGGACTGCTTGTGCAGACGCCCGACCTCGCGATCGAAAATCCGCGCGAGGGCAAGGTTGTCACGAAGCGCCGACCGAGCGAGACCGAGTACCGCGCCCTCGAGTTCGGTATCAAGGTCTGCAAGCACATCAAGTCGAACGCGATCGCCTTTGTGCTCGAGGACCGCACGCTCGGCGTCGGCGGCGGCGCAACCTCGCGCATCGACCCGGTTTACGCGGCGCGCGAAAAGGCGGCCAGACTTCATGTATCACTTGAAGGTTCGGTGCTCGCCTCTGAGGCCCTTTTTCCAATGCCCGACGGTCCCACACTCGCTGCCGAGGCCGGCGCGACCGCGATTGCGCAGCCCGGCGGCTCAATCCGTGACGCTGCCGTGATCGAGGCTGCCGACAAGTACGGCCTCGCGATGGTCTTCACCGGGGTGCGTCACTTCCGCCACTAGCGATGAGAGTTCTCGTTATCGGCAAAGGCGGACGCGAGCATTCAATCGTCTGGCGGCTGCATCAGAGCCAGTCGGTGTGGAAGATTTTCTGTGCACCCGGCAATCCCGGTATCAACCAGATCGCCGAGCCGGTTCCTATCGCGCCTGGTGATTTTCCCGCGCTCATCGACTTCGTCCGCGCTAACAAAGTTGATCTCACGATCGTCGGTCCGGACGATCCTCTCGGCGCCGGAATCGTTGACGAGTTCGAGCATGCAGGACTGAAGATATTCGGCCCGAGGAGAGCCGCCGCTCAGCTCGAGACCAGCAAGTCGTTTGCGAAAACGATCATGCGTGAGGCCGGTGTAGCGACCGCCGACTTCGAGGTCTTCGACGACGCTAAAAAAGCTCGCGCGTACGCCGACAGCAAAGGCGGCCGCATCGTCGTGAAGGCCGACGGTCTCGCCCTGGGCAAGGGCGTCACCGTTTGCCGCGCAATCGAGACGGCGCACCGCGCAATCGCCGAAGCGATGGAGTCGAAGAAGTTCGGCGCGGCCGGCAATCGCGTTGTGATCGAGGAACTCCTGACGGGCGAGGAGCTTTCCTTCTTCGCGCTCTCGGATGGTGAACGCGCAATTGCGCTCGGCGCCGCGCAGGATCACAAGCCTATCTTCGACCACGACAAGGGACCAAACACCGGCGGGATGGGCGCGTATACCCCTGTTCCGCAATTTGGCCCCGCGATCGAAGAACGAATCATGCGCGAGGTTGTCAATCCTACCCTCGCAGCAATGAAGGCGCGCGGCATCCCGTATCGCGGCGTGCTCTTCGCCGGCCTGATGATCGACGGCGACCGCATCAACGTGATCGAGTTCAACGCGCGCTTCGGCGATCCGGAATCCGAACCGCTCATGATGCGCTTCGAGGGCGATCTCGCCCAAACCCTGCTCGCCGCCGCCGAGGGCAATCTTGCCGGCACCACGGTCCGGCTCTCACCCCGAAGCTCGGTAGTGGTGGTGATGTCGTCCGGCGGCTATCCGGGCGAGTATCGCAAGGGTCTCGCGATTCATGGCATCGAGAAGATCGAGGGCAGCGCTCCGTCGGATGTCAAAGTGCGATGGGCGATGAATCGGATTCGGGTCAAGGTTTTTCATGCCGGCACCGCGCTCAAGGACGGGACCCTGGTGACCGACGGCGGCCGCGTGCTGGCGGTGACTGCCATGGCGCCCGATCTAAAGACGGCGGTCGCTGCCGCCTACGAAGCCGCGGAGATGATTGAATTCGAGGGTCGGCATTTCCGACGCGATATCGCGCGCCGCGCACTCTCCCGGATGCGTGCGACCTCAGGATCGGTATAATTGTTCCTGAGGTCCGTCGCAGAATTGCCACGACGATCGAATAACAAGACGACGCGTCCCGCTGCCGCGCCGCAGCAGCACACACTCGACGACGGAATCGCCGCCCTGCGCGCAAGCGAGCTCGTCGTGTTCCCGACCGAAACGTTCTATGCGCTGGGTGCCGATGCGCTCTCGCCGGCCGCGCTCGCGCGGCTTTTCGAAGTCAAAGGACGCGACAAGGATCGTCCGGTCGGATTGATTGCGGCTGATGCGACGATGGCCTTTTCAGTCGCCCACGAGGTTCTTCCAAGCGCGCGCCGGCTGGCCGACGCCTTCTGGCCCGGACCGCTGACCATTGTTCTTCCGCATCCCCGCGAAGGTTATGCACCCGAGCTCTCAGGGCCCGAGGGAATCGCGATTCGGGTCTCGCCCAATCCCGTGGCGCGTGCGCTGGCCGCGGGCCTGCGTCATCCGATTACGGCGACCAGTGCGAATCTGTCAGGACAGAGGCCCGCGTCGACGCTTAGCGACGCGCGCGCATCGTTCGGCGGAAAAGTTAAAGTTTATCTTGAAGGTGGAACATTGACCGCGACACGCCCGAGCACTGTCGTGGTGGTGAACGAGGACAACTGGCAGGTGCTGCGGCCCGGTGCGATTTCCGAAACTGAAATTGCCGCGGTGCTCGCGGGAGAAATCCTTAAGTGAGCACCGGAACCCGTGTCGAACCGTTCCGCGCGCTGCTCTACGATGCTCGAGTCGCGGGCGACCCGGCTTCGCTAGTCGCGCCGCCCTACGATCTGATCGGTCCTGAGCGGCAGAACGAACTTTACGATCGAAGTCCTTACAACATCGTGCGGCTCGAATTCGGCCGCGAGACTGACCGCTATGCGGCCGCTCGCCGCACCCGCGACGAATGGCTGCGCGCGGGAGTACTCAGGCGCGCCGAACGTCCAGCGATTTACTGCTACCGGCAGTCGTTCGACTTCGATGGGCGTCCCTTCGTGCGCACCGGTTTCATCACGCGCTTCCGGCTCGAGGAGTTCGGCGCGAGCGCGCGCGTCTTCCCGCATGAACGCACCTTTCCTTCCGCCAAGGAAGATCGCCTGCGCCTGCTGAATGCGATCAAAACCAACACCAGTTCGATCTTCGGGCTATATCTCGACCAGCATCTGGAGCTTGCGCGAGTTCAGCATGATGCGGTGTCGCACGCTCCAATCATTCGAGTTCGCGACGATGGCGGGATCCTCAACGAGGTTTTCGCGATCGAAGATCCCGGCGAGATTCTGAAGATTCAGCGTGCGCTCGCGGATGCAACAATCCTAATTGCCGACGGTCATCATCGCTACGAAACTGCGCTCAACTATCGCCGTTCGCGCCGCGCCGAGCAGAATCCGTCCACGCTAGAGCCGTACGATTTTACCCTGATGACGCTGATCGCGTCCGACGATCCGGGTCTCGTGATTCTACCCACACATCGCGTGGTCACGACGCTCGACGCCTCGGCGCTGACGGAGTTCAAGACGCGCGCGCAGCAGGTGTTCGACGTGGCGGTCATGGCGAACGCAGATGAGCTACGAGCGTGGCTCGGCGAGCGAAATCGCAATGCGCTGGCGGTCGCGCTCAGGGGCGATGAATTTTATGGGCTGACGCTTCGCGATCGCGCCACCCTGGAAGCCGCGCTCCCCGACGTTCCGCGCGAAGTGCGCGAGCTCGACGTCTCGATCCTGCACGCGATTGTATTCGACCGAATCTTCGGCCTGAAGGCCGACGCGATCCGCAAAGGCGGCAATATCGAGTACACGATCGATGCGCCGCGTGGCTTGGCCGCCGTGGCCGAGGGCCGCGCCGACGGTGCTTTCTTCATGAATCCGCCATCGATCGAGGATGTCGTACGGGTGAGCCTGGCCGGTGCGACAATGCCCGAAAAATCCACCTACTTCTTTCCAAAGCTGCTCACCGGCCTCGTGCTGAATCCTCTCTCCGACTAACACGATGGTGAAGGCCGCGAATCCGCGCCGGCGGCTGATTCTCGTCCGCCACGGTGAGACCGAAGGCCAGTCGAGTATCCGATACCACGGCCGCACCGATGTGCCGCTCTCCGAACTGGGCCGCGCACAACTCCGTGCCGTGCGCGATACGCTGCGGCAACACCACCAGCTCGCAAAATTCGACCGCGTCTTTTCAAGCCCGCTCATCCGCGCGACTGAAGGTGCGCGCCTCGTCGGGGGAGAAAGCTCCGAAATCGTCACGATCGAGGAGTTCGCCGAAGTTCATTTCGGGCTGTTCGAGGGTCTAACTGCCGATGAAATCCGCGAGCGATTCCCCGAGGACTTCGCGCGCTGGAACGCTGATCGGCTCGCACCCGGGTACACTTACCCGGGCGGTGAAAGCCGCGCTGAATTCTTGGCGCGTGTCGATCGCGGCAGCGACAAGATGCTCGCGCTTTGGAACCTCGCGAATCCCGTCGTGGACGATTGCGCGCTTCTCGTCGCGCATCGCGGCGTGATCCGGCAGATCGTGAGGCGCTTAGCCGGCGCCTCGCCGATCGTCGAACTCGGCTCAATCCAGATTCTTATAGATGACGGTAGTTGGCGCCCCGCGGCGCTCGACCTGATCGACCATCTCGCGAGAGTCTGAAACGCGTTTCCTTCCGTCAACCTGCGCTTGAGAATCCCGCTCGTTCGGAACGATAATCACCGCGCACACCGCCATTTGAACGAACGTTTAGGGGACCGGCCGATGAGCAAGCCACTCGAAGGAATCAAGGTCATCGAAATCGCGCAGGAAATCCAGGGACCGTTCGCCACGCTGTTCCTGACTGATATGGGCGCCGACGTGGTCAAGGTCGAGAACAAAGAAACGGGAGACTTGAGCCGCTGGATGCTCGCTGCGCTGATCGGCGGCCCTGAAGTGAAGAACGCGGCCGTCTCGCACTACTTCATCGCGATGAACCGCGGCAAGCGGAGCATCACCGCCGACCTGAAGAAGCCCGACGCGATCGAAATCGTGCGCCGCATGATCAAGTCGTACGACGTACTCGTCACCAATTACCGGCCGGGCGTGCTCGATCGGCTCGGCCTCGGCTACGAAGAAGCGCGCAAGATCAATCCGAACATCGTTTACGCGCAGGGCAGTTCGTGGGGACCGAGAGGACCGTGGGTCTCGCGCCCGAGCCGCGACACTCTTGCGCAGGCTGCATCCGGCCTGATGGCGAAGACGGGTATGCCCACGGACCCGCCGCTCGCGGCGGGAGTCCTCATCGCTGATCACTCCGGGGGCTTAAGCCTCGCATCGGGAATTCTCGCCGCGCTCTTCGCGCGAGAGCGCACGGGAAAGGGTCAACGCGTCGATGTTTCGATCTACGGCACGATGATCGCGATGCAGGGGATGGAGATTAATTACACATCGATCACCGGCGAGGAGACCGAGCGCGCCGGCCGCGGTCATCAGTTCCTCCACGGGGTGTGGGGCGCATATCGTACCAGCGATGGACATATTTGCATCGCGGGCGTCGATGACAAGCGGTGGCCCGCGTTCCGCCGCATCATGGGCATCCAGAACCTCGAGAAGGATCCCGAGTACGGCGATAACGTCAAACGCAACTTTCACGGCGACAAGATCCAGGCCGTGCTCGATGAAATCTTCCCGACGCGGACAAGTGCTGAGTGGCTCAAGGAGCTGAACGGCGCCGATATCCTGGTGACCGAGGTCGTCGATTACAAAACGATTCTTCAAAGCGAGCAGGCGCGCGCCAACGGCTATCTGCTCCCGCTCGACCATCCGGTAGCGGGCAGGGTGCTCGTCACCGGCAATCCGGTGACAGTCAACGGCGAAGTTCCAACCGAGGCCGCGATGCCGCCCGAGCACGGTCAGAATACCGAGGAGGTGCTGCTCGAGCTCGGCTACTCGTGGGATGAGATCGGCGCGCTGCGCGATTCAGGCGCAGTGTGATCGAGCGGCACATCGTCGCGATGGGTGGCGGCGGGTTCTCGATGGAGAGCACCGCGCTGCTCGATGACTTCGTAATCAGGCTCGCGCTTCGTCGCCGCAAGTCTCGGATATGCTTCATCGCGACCGCAAGCGGCGACAACGACTATTACGTACGCCGCTTCCATGAATCGTTCCCGCCATCGCGCGCCGCTGCGACCACTCTCCGATTGTTCGAGCGCACGGTCCGCGACCTGCGCACATTCATGCTCGATCAGGATGTTATCTACGTCGGCGGCGGCGCGACGGCAAACCTGCTCGCGGTCTGGCGACGGCACGGATTGGATCGCGCGCTCCGCGAGGCGTGGCGGCGCGCGTCGTGATGGCGGGAATCAGCGCTGGCGCAATCTGCTGGTTCGAGGACGGCGTCACCGATTCCTTCGGTATGCCGTTTCGCGCGCTGAACGACGGCTTGGGCTTTCTCCGCGGTGGATTCTGCCCGCACTACGACGGCGAGTCGGCGCGGCAGGCGATCTTGCGGCGGCTGGTCGCGCGCGGGTTCCCATCGACCTTCGCAGCGGATGACGGCGCTGCGCTGCACTTCGTCGGCACGCGCCTCGAGGAGGCAGTCTCGTCGCGCCCCAACGCTCGCGCGCGCAGAGTTCATCTTCGCGGCGGCAAAGTCGTCGAGGACGAACTTAAGGTCCGATATCTAGGCGGCGGCTCCGGAGCGCGCGCGAAATCGTGACAGGCTCGCCGATTCTCTTTAGAATGCGTTTCCTCATTCCTTCGAACGAGGCATCAGATGGCGGCAAACGCGACCATAGCCGAGATAAAGGCCCGCGAGATACTCGACTCACGCGGCAACCCCACTGTCGAAGTTGACGTTCGCCTCTCCGATGGGGCATTCGGCCACGCCGCTGTTCCTTCGGGCGCATCTACCGGAGTGCACGAGGCGCTCGAGCTGCGTGACGGCGACCCGAAGCGCTACGGCGGCAAGGGCGTGCTCAAGGCTGTGGCGAACGTCAACACGATGATCGCGGCCCACCTCAGGGGTAAGGACGGGCTCGACCAGGCGACGATCGATCGCGAGCTGATCGCACTCGACGGCACCGAAAACAAATCCAACCTCGGCGCCAATGCGACGCTCGGCGTGTCGCTCGCCGTCGCGCATGCAGCGGCCGCGTCGAAGGGTCTGCCCCTCTATCGCCACCTGAATCCCAACGGGCACGTGCTGCCGGTGCCGATGATGAATGTGCTGAACGGCGGCAAGCATGCCGACTCCAACGTCGATATGCAGGAGTTCATGATCATGCCGATCGGCGCGCCCACCTTCGCCGAGGGAATCCGGATGGGCGCTGAGGTTTTTCATGCGCTCGCCGCGGTGCTGAAGAAGCGAGGGCATTCGACCAACGTCGGCGACGAAGGCGGGTTCGCACCGAATCTCAAGAACAACGAAGAGCCGGTCGAGCTACTGCTCGAGGCGATCGCGAACGCCGGCTACAAACCAGGTGCAGACGTTGCCCTCGCGCTCGACCCGGCCTCCTCGGAGTTCTTCGAAGACGGCAGGTACGTCTTCGCGCGCTCGGACAAGGCTTCGCGCGACGCGTCGCAGATGGTCGCGTTCTACTGCGAATGGATTAAGCGCTATCCGCTGGTCTCGATTGAAGACGGCCTCGCCGAAGATGACTGGGCCGGATGGAGCGTGCTGACGCGCGAGCTCGGCGCCCGAACGCAGTTGGTCGGCGATGATATCTTCGTCACCAATCCAAAGTTTCTCGCGCGCGGCATCAAGGAGCACGTCGCGAATTCGATTCTGATCAAGGTGAACCAGATCGGCACGCTTACCGAGACGCTCGAGACGATCGAGATGGCGCGGAAGGCCGGCTACACCTGCGTGATGTCGCATCGCTCCGGAGAAACCGAAGACACTACGATTGCCGACCTCGCGGTTGCCACGGGAGTAGGGCAAATCAAGACCGGCTCGATGAGCCGCAGCGAGCGAATCGCGAAATATAATCGCCTCATTCGAATCGCCGAGGAGCTCGGCGCGAAAGCCACCTATCCGGGCGCAAGCGCATTCAAACGCGCGGGCGGGAAAGCCTGATGGCCGCGCAGCCTCCGGTTGCGGCGCTCATCATTTTCGACGGCTGGGGAATCCGCGCGGCCGAAGAGAAAAACGCGATCGCGCACGCGCGCACGCCCGTGATGAATCGATTGTGGGCGACGCAGGCGCACAGCGAAATCGATGCGTCCGGCGAGGCGGTTGGACTGCCGCCGGGAATCATGGGCAACTCCGAAGTCGGCCATCTCACGATCGGCGCCGGCCGCGTTATCTACCAGGACCTGATGCGCATCACGAAAGCGATCGAGACCAGCGCGTTCTCCCGCAACGCGGTGCTGAAGCGCGCGATGCAGGCGGCGAAGTCGAGAGGCAAGGCGGTCCACATCTGGGGACTCCTATCTGACGGCAGCGTGCACAGTCATGTCGATCACATGTTTGCGCTGCTCGAATTGGCAGTGCACGAAGGTGTCGAGAAGATCGCAGTCCACGCGGTGCTCGACGGCCGCGACAAGCCACCCCGCTCCGCCCTGCCCTTCATCGACGCGACCGAGGCAAAACTGAAGCAGATCGGCCGCGGCGGAATCGCAACCGTCAGCGGCCGCTACTACGCGATGGACCGCGACAAACGATGGGCTCGAGTCGAGCGTGCCTGGAATGCGATCGTCGATGGCAAGGGAATCGCCGCGGCGTCGGCTCGTGATGCGGTCCAGAAATCATACGCCGCGGACAAAGGCGACGAGTTCGTCAAGCCACGCGTGATTGGCGCGCCGATGCCGATCGCCGATGGTGACCAGGTCATCTGCTACAACTTCCGCGCCGACCGCGCGCGTGAGCTGACGTCCGCTATCGCGCTGCAGGAGTTCAGCGGTTTCAAACGCTCTCGATTTCCAAAGGTCGGCTACGTTTGCATGACTGAGTACGATCGGTCATTTGGACTGCCGCTCGCGTTTCCTCCCGAAGACATTCACAACACGCTGGCCGAGGTTTTCGCCCATAACGGCCTCCGCAATCTGAGGGTTGCGGAGACCGAGAAGTACGCGCACGTCACCTACTTCCTCAACGGCGGCCTCGAGAAGCCGTTCGCTCTCGAGGAGCGGGTGCTGATTCCGTCTGCGAAGGTGGCGACCTACGACTTGGAGCCCGCGATGCGCGCGCACGAAATCGCCGCGCGCGCCGCCGAGGAGATTGCGAGCGCGAAGTTCGACGTGATCGTGATGAACTTCGCCAATCCTGACATGGTGGGCCACACCGGCGTTTACGAGGCGACGATCAAGGGCGTGGAAGCGAGCGACGCCGCGCTGGGCGTCGTGATCGATGCGCTCGCGAAGCGCGGCGGCGTGGCGCTTATCACCGCCGATCACGGCAACGCCGAATTCATGGCCGACCCGGCGACAGGCCAGCCGCATACTGCGCACACCACCAATCCCGTGCCCTTGATCCTCTACGATCCGAACTTCAAGGGACACTTGAAGAATGGCGGAACGCTATCGGACGTGGCGCCAACCTTCCTCGCGATGCTGGGGATCAAGAAACCAGCTGAAATGTCCGGCCGCGACCTCAGGGCGCCGTAGCGCCGGCTACCAGCGGACGACCTGCTCGTAAACCTTCGGCAGTTGCCGCGGCAGCGACGTGATATCTTCAATCACGAGGTAGCGCGACGACTGGCACATCTGGCGCAGATAGTCGTGCCCCGTCTTATCCACCGTGATGCAGAACGGCAACACGCCTGCCAGCTCGAGCTCCTTCAGCGCGACCATCGTGTCCTGAATCCCGTATGCATTCGAGCGGCGATCGTGCCCGTAATCGAAGTCCTGCGGGAAACCGTCGCTCAGCAGGATCACGTGCTTGGCGCGCGATGAAACGTCCTTGAACTTCTCGCGCACGTGGCGAATCGCCGCGCCCATCCGGGTCGAGCGCTTCGGCTCGACCGCGCCGACGCGAGCCTTCACTTCGTCCGACAGTTCCTGCTCGAATTCCTTGATCACGTAGAACTCGACGTTGTCGCGGCCGTGGCCCGAGAAGCCCATGATCGCGTAGGAATCGCCGAGCTCCTCGAGCGACTGCGCCATTATCACGAGCGCTTCCTTGTTGACGTCGATGATACGCCGCGGGCGCTGAGCGCTTTGCGGCCTCCGCTGCCACGCCTTCATCCAATCGTCGGCGTCGTCGTCCTCGGTGTATGTCCGCGGCTCGCGATGAATCGGCTCGTCGGTCGAGGCCGACATATCGAGCAGAAAGAGCGTCGCGACGTCGCGCGCTTCTTTCTTGCGGGCCTTGTACACGCGCTGATCAGGAATTTCACCCATCCGCCGCGACACGTGCGATTCGATCATGCGATCGAGATCGATATCTTCACCGTCTTCGAGCCCGCGCACCATCCGATACGACGCGGGCCGGATTCTCTGGAAGTTGCGGCGGATAATCGGCAGCAACTCCGAGTAGCGCAGCAGCGTGTTGGCGTAGAAGTCGCCGTCGTCGCCCGAGAGTTGAACTTCGCGGAGCCGGCACCAGTTGCGCCGATAGTCGCCCAGCACATAATCCCACTCGTCGTAGGCGTAGTAGGAATCCTGCTTGCCGCGCGCCATCATCAGGCGGCCCTGCGCGGTCATAGGACCGATTTCGCCGAGCTGCTCGCGCATCTGCTCGAGCTCGCTCATCTGCTTGTTGGTGAGCTGCGTCAGGTACATCCCCTCGCCTTCGGTGCTGCCGTCGCTCTGCGAGGGTTTCAGTTCAGCGCCCGATTCAATCAACTTGCGCAGTTCCTCGGGCGAGAGGCCGCGGCTCTTGCCGCCCTTCGATTGTTTGCCCGAGGCTTCCAGGTTGACGTTCTGATCGGGCTCACCGCCGTCTTCGCCGCTCTCGCCTTCCGAGTCCGCCTGGCCCTCGGCTGATTCCGCGCCGCGCATGCCCTTGATCAAATCGTTACGCATGCGCGCGGCTTCCTCGGAGAGCCCTTCGGCGTCGCCCGCCTCCTGCGCCTGGCGAATCAGCTCTTGAAGCCATTGATACATCGCGGTGACCTGGCCCACGCTGCTCATCACGTCGGCCTTCGCCTCGCGAAGGGGAGCGAAGTAGGCGGCAGCCATCTCGGCGAACGGATGACCCGCAGCCTCGCCCTCGTGCACCATGTCGAGCGACGCCCGCACCAGCATCGTGGACAGCGCCTCCGGCTGCAGCCGCCCAATGAGGGAGCGGTTGAGCCACGCGATTCTCGGCGCAAGCCCGCGATAACGGCGCATCAGCTCGGCGTCGATTCGCGCTGCCTCCGCCAGGCGCATCAGTGCGCCGGCAAGGGCAGGATCATCGAACGATGCAACGAAACTATCGATCGCCTCGACTCCGGTTTCACCGCGTTCCTCGAAGCCCGGAATATCCGCGAGCTTCAGCTTGAAGGTTCCGAAGTCGTGACGCGCCGCGAGATGTGCCGAGGTGACTAGGTAGTAATCGTAAGCCTGATTATCGCCGAGCGGCTCGAGCCGCTCCGGCAGATAAATCATCTCGCCCGGCATGAGCGGGTAATGGAATGGCAGCGTCGGCAACGCGTTCTGCGCGGAGTCAACGCGAAATTCAAGCGGAAACAACATCCGCATGAATTTCGTCAGCATTCCTTTGATGGCGTAAAGTTCCTGGGGCTTTCCGGCGATCTCATTCATAGTTCGCTATATGACGTTACAAAGACCTGCGGCGCGATGCAATTTGGCTTATGCCGGGAGCCTCAGCGCTCGTCGCATGGGCAAATCTGCCTTGACAGTGCGCCAAGCCGCAGCGTTCAATTGGTGGAAATCATGCGCAGAATATTTTCCGGCTATCGTCGCCGGCCGTTGATTATCGCGGCCGCTCTCCTCTCGACTGTTCTCTCTGCCCCCGGATGGGCGGGAATCACGGATGCGGTCCAGACCGAAACCCTGCCCAACGGCCTCCGAGTCCTGGTGCTCGAGAATCACAAGGCCCCTGTCGCCACCTTCAACGTTTTCTACAAGGTTGGCTCGCGCAACGAGCAATTCGGCAAGACCGGGCTATCGCATCTTTGCGAGCATCTGATGTTCAAGGGGACGAAGAAGCTCCAGCCCGAGGAATTCTCGCAGATCATCCAGGCCAATGGCGGCGAGGATAACGCCTTCACCGAGACCGACCTCACCGACTACTTCGAGACCATTAACAAGGGTCACCTCGACGTACCGATTACGCTCGAGGCCGACCGGATGGCGAATTTTGAGCCTAAGCAGTTCGACCAGGAGAAAGCCGTCGTGCTCGAAGAGCGGCGGATGCGTACTGAGGACAATCCCGAGGATGCCCTCGACGAAATGGTGCACGCGCAGGCATACGTTGCGCACCCGTATCACTGGCCGGTCATCGGATGGTTCCACGATGTCGAAGGGCTGACGCTGCAGGACGCCCTCGACTATCACCATCTGTACTATTCGCCGCAGAACGCGGTGATCGTCGCGGTCGGCGACTTCGACGCGAAGCAGGTGCTTAAGCAAATCAGCGAGTCGTTCGGGCCGATCAAGAACGGGCCGAAGCCACCTCCCGTCACCGAGGTAGAGCCCCCGCAGGAGGGCGAGCGACACGTCGAGCTTCGCCACGCCGCGAACCTGCCGGCCTTCGAATGGGCCTACCACGTACCCAATCTCTTCAGCGCCGACTCGTTCCCACTCGAAATCGCGTCCGAGATTCTCTCCGACGGCAAAAGCTCGCGTCTCTACAAGGATCTCGTGATCGACAAGCACCTCGTCGTCGATGTGGGCGCAGGTTACGACATGAGCTCGTTCGATCCCGGGCTCTTCATCTTCAGCGCGCAGATGCGTCCGGGCGTGAAGACCGAAACCGTGATGGCTGAGTGCGAGAAGTTGCTGACGCAGCTCGGCAACGATCCGATCCCGCCTGACGAGCTGCAAAAATCCAAGAACCTCGAGCAGGCCGAGTTCGTCTTCAGCCAGGATTCTGTGTTTCGTGAGGCGATGCAGCTCGGCGTGTACGAATTGCTCGGCGATTATCGCCTGCTCGACAAATATCTCCCGCGGATCGACAAGGTCACGGCTGCCGACGTGCAGCGCGTAACGAAGAAATACCTGGTCGCGACGAATCGGACCATCGGCGTCCTGATACCGACCGGCGTGCTGCCGCACGGCACTGAAGGCATGAGCGGCGGTGAGCTGCGGCATGCGCCGGGCCTCGATCTGACGAGCGACGAGGTGGTGCGATGATCGCCGCACGCTCCAGGCTTCGTCTCAGCGTCGCCGCTTCGTTGGCTCTGGTGGCCGCCGTTTTGATTTCCACGCGGGCCGATGCGATCGAAATCAAGCGTATGACGCTCAGCAACGGCGCCGTGCTACTGGTCTCGCCGTCGCATCAGTTGCCGATGGTTACGATATCAATCGCGTTCGACGCCGGCTCCCGTCGCGATCCGCAAGGCAAGGCCGGCCTCGCCGCGCTGACCGCGGCCTCCCTCACGCAAGGTACGAAGGATCTCAGCGAAAAGCAGTTCAATGAGAAGGTTGATTTCATGGGCAGCTCGGTGGGCGTCTCCGCCGATCGCGATTTCTCGGTCGCCGGCATGACGTCGCTCAGCAAGTACCTGAATGACACCTTCACTCTGATGGCCGGTGTGCTTGCGAATCCCGGACTGCGCGACAGCGACATCGAGCGCCGCCGCGCCGAGACCGTTGCCGCGATCAAAGCCGAAGAGGAGCAGCCTGGCTACGTCGCGGCCGTTACCTTCGACAAGATGATTTTCGGTGATTCTCCCTACGGGCATCCCACTTCGGGCACCGCAGAGTCCGTCTCCAAGCTGACACCCGACGACGTGCGCAACTTCTATCACGAGCACTACAAGCTCGGTAACGCGATTATCGCGGTGACAGGCGACGTCGATACCGACACGATCAGGGGGCTCATCGAGAAGGACTTGAGCGTGCTTGCGGGCTCCGTTCCGCCGCAAGCGGCGCCACCCGCACCCGCTGTCGCGCCGGGACTTCATCCGCACCTGATCGACCGCAACGTCGCGCAGGCCACTATCCTGCTCGGCTCCGGCGGCATCGCGCGCTCGAATCCGGACTTCTACAAGATCAAGGTGATGGATTACATCCTCGGCGCGGGCGGCTTTTCCTCGCGGCTTGTGAAGGTCGTACGCAGCAAGGCTGGTCTCGCTTACTCGGTAACAAGCGCCTTCGAAACGGGAAAATTTCCCGGTGCGTTCGTCGTCTCCGTGCAAACCAAAAACAGGACCGCCAACGAGGCGATCAGCCTGATACTGCAACAGCTTCGCGAGATGCAGGAGAAGCCGGTTAGCGACGACGAACTCGAGGGCGCGAAAAAATTCCTGATCGGCAGCTTCCCGCTAACGATCGATCGCCAGAGCGAGATCACGAGCTTCATGCTCGGCATCGAAGTCTATGGCTTGGGACTCGACTACGCCGATCGCTATCCAAAACTGATTGGCGCGGTCACCAAGGAAGACGTGCAGGAGGTCGCACGCAAGTATCTGCATCCCGATGCGCTTGACTTCGTGGTAGTGGCGAATCAGGGCGAAGCCAAGATCGACACGGCCAGGCTGGAGAAAACGGCCGACGGTTCATCGGCGCAATAAAAGCGGCGACGAGAGTGGCCGCGAGATTTTCACCTGCGGCCATTCGACGCATCCGCTCGAGCGTTTCATCGAGCTGCTCACGATGCACGAGATCGGGATGCTCGCCGACGTGCGCTCGTTCCCAAGCTCGCGCAAATGGCCGCACTTCAACCAGCAGCCACTGGCGGCGTCACTCAGGCACGCGGGAATCGACTATCGATGGTTCAAGAAGCTCGGCGGGCGGCGTCACGGCGCGCGAGCCGATTCACCGCATACAGCGTGGGAGCATCCCGCTTTTCGCTCCTACGCCGACTATGCCGACACCGCCGAGTTCGATCAGGGCCTCGATGAACTGACTGCTGTCGCGACGACGACGCGGCTTGCATACATGTGCTCGGAGGGTCTCTGGTGGCGATGCCATCGGCGGATCATTTCCGACCATCTCACGGTCCACGGATGCCGCGTCCAGCACATCATGCCCGACGGCAGGCTCAAGCCGCACATGCTGGCGCCCTTCGCGCGCATCTCCAACGACAAGCTGATTTACGATGGAGTGCAGACTGGCTCCAACCACTAAGACACGAAGAGCACAAGAAGATCAGCGTCGTGCCCCTTATGTCTAGGTGGTTAGTCTGCTTTACGCCGCGGCGCGATGGTTCAGCGCCTGGCGCAGAAATTCGCCGGTGTGCGAGCCTTTGACCGCCGAGACTTCCTCAGGAGTGCCCTTTGCCACGACCGTGCCGCCGCGATCACCGCCCTCGGGACCGAGATCGATGATGTAGTCGGCGGTCTTGATCACATCAAGGTTGTGTTCGATCACGATGATCGTATTACCGGTGTCAGCGAGCCGTCCGAGCACCGCGAGCAGGCGCTTGATGTCATCGAAATGGAGGCCCGTGGTCGGCTCGTCGAGGATGTAGAGCGTTCGGCCGGTCGCACGCCGCGAGAGTTCCTTGGCGAGTTTGATGCGCTGCGCTTCCCCGCCGGAGAGCGTCGTCGCTGACTGGCCGAGGTGAATGTAGTCCAGGCCGACATCCCGCAGCGTTTCCAGCTTCTGGCGAATCGGCGGCACCGAGCCGAGAAACTCGACCGCGTCTAGCACGGTCATGTTGAGCACCTCGGCTATGTTCTTGCCCTTGTATTGAATCTCGAGCGTGTCACGATTGTAGCGCTTGCCGGCGCACACCTCGCAGGTCACGTACACGTCGGGCAGGAAGTGCATCTCGATGCGGATGATGCCGTCGCCCTCGCACGCTTCGCATCGCCCGCCCTTCACGTTGAATGAGAAACGGCCCGGGCCGTAGCCGCGCATGCGTGCCTCAGGGAGTTGCGCGAACAGCTCGCGGATGTGCGTGAAGAGGCCGGTGTAAGTCGCGGGATTCGAGCGCGGTGTGCGCCCGATCGGACTTTGATCGACGTGGATGACCTTGTCGAGATGCTCGATACCCTCGATCGTCTTGAACACGCCCGCGCGTTCGCGGCTGTGATTCAGCTTCTGCGAGAGCGCCCGATAGAGAGTATCGAGCACGAGTGTCGATTTGCCCGAACCTGACACTCCCGTCACGCACGTGAAGACGCCGAGCGGAATCGAGACAGTGAGATCGCGAAGGTTATTCTCGCGTGCGCCCTTGATCGTGAGCCAGCGGCTGGAGATCTGGCGACGCCGCGTCGGCGTAGGAATCTCAGCCGTACCCAAGAGATACTTGCCGGTCAGCGAGTCAGGGTTGTTCATCACCTGCTCGGGCGTGCCCTCGGCGACGACGTAGCCGCCGTGGATTCCCGCGCCAGGGCCCATGTCGATGATGTGGTCGGCTTCGAGCATCGTGTCGCGATCGTGCTCGACCACCAGCACCGTGTTACCCAGTTCGCGAAGGCGCTTTAGCGTCGCGAGCAGGCGCTGGTTGTCGCGCTGATGCAGCCCGATCGACGGTTCATCGAGGATGTAGAGAACGCCGACAAGGCTCGAACCAATCTGCGTCGCGAGCCGGATACGCTGCCCCTCGCCGCCCGAAAGGCTGCCCGACGTGCGATCGAGAGTCAGGTAGTCGAGGCCCACATCGGCGAGGAAATTCAGCCGCTCACGAATTTCCTTCAGGATGAGCCGCGCGATCTCGGTTTCCTGCGCCGTCAGCTTGGGCGCGGAGAAGAATTGCAACGCCTGCTTGATCGACTCCGCCGTCACTTCCGAGATCGATTTGCCGTTGAACCGGACGAACAGGCTTTCCTTCTTGAGCCGCGCTCCGTTGCAGGTCGGGCACGGCCGCATGTTCATGTAGCCCTCGAGCACCTCGCGGATACCCTCGGACTCCGTTTCCTTGTAACGGCGATCGAGCCATTGCAGCACGCCCTCGAACGGGCGCGAGTACTCGGCATGATGGTGCCCGCGCTGGTACGCGAACTCGATCTCCTCGTTGCCGGAGCCGTTCATAATCGCCTTGCGGACCTTCGCCGGGATTGTTTTCCACGGCGCATCGAGGCTGAACTTGTAATGGCGCGCCAGCGCTTCCAACACCGGCTGCATGTAGGTCATCGTGGCCCACGGCGCGATCGCCCCGTCGGAGATGCTCAGGTCCTCGTTCTGCACCACGAGCTCGGGATCGAAGTACATGATCGATCCGATGCCGGAGCACTCGGTGCATGCGCCGTGCGGGCTGTTGAACGAGAACATCCGCGGCGTGATTTCGGGATACGAGATGCCGCACTCGACGCACGCGAAGCGCTGGCTGAAGTAGATCTCGCTCTCGCCCTTGGGCGCGTCGAGCCGCTCGATCTTGAGCAGATCCTGTCCGTACTTGAACGCGACTTCGAGCGAATCCGAGAGCCGCTTCTGGATGCCGGATCGAATCGCGAGCCGGTCAACGACGACCTCGATCGTATGGCGCAGATTTTTGTTGAGGGCCGGTTCCTCGCCGAGTTCGATCAGCTTGCCGTCGATCTTGACGCGCACGAAACCGGCACGCCGAAGCTCCGAAAGCTCCTTTTTGTACTCGCCCTTGCGATCGCGTACGATCGGCGCGAGCACGTGGATCCGCGTACTCTCGGGCCACGCCATAATGCGATCGACGATCTGCTGCACGCTCTGCTGGGTGATTTCGCGGCCGCAGTTGTAGCAGAAGGCGTGGCCGACGCGCGCGAACAGGAGCCGCAAGTAATCGTAAATCTCCGTGATCGTTCCGACAGTCGAGCGCGGATTGCGCGATGTCGTTTTCTGCTCGATGGAAATCGCCGGCGAGAGGCCTTCGATCGAATCGACGTCGGGCTTCTCCATCTGCTCGAGGAACTGACGCGCATACGCGGAGAGCGACTCGACATAGCGCCGCTGTCCTTCGGCATAGATAGTGTCGAAGGCAAGCGAAGACTTACCCGAGCCGGAAAGGCCGGTGATGACAACCAAGCGGTCGCGCGGAATCTCCAGATCGATGTTCTTGAGATTGTGCTCGCGCGCGCCCTTGATGACTATGCGATCCGCCATCGCTGAAAGCCGCCTCTATGCCGCGCGCTTCGCCCGCCCGTTCAGCGCCGCACGCCAAGCGTATTCGATCGCGGCCAGCAGGCTCGAATGATCGGCCTTGCCTTGCCCCGCGATCTCGAAGGCCGTGCCATGATCCGGCGAAGTGCGAACGAATGGCAACCCGAGCGTGACATTTACTGCACGATCGAATTCGAGCGTCTTGAGCGCTATCAATCCCTGGTCGTGATACATCGCCACCGCGGCATCGAACTTGAACTCGCCGCCCTGGCGGATAAATGCCGTGTCAGGCGCGAGCGGTCCGAAGGCTTCGATCTTATCGCGCCGTGCGCGGCGAATCGCGGGTTCGATGAAACGTTTTTCCTCAGTGCCGAAAAGTCCATGTTCACCGGCGTGCGGATTGAGTCCCAGCACGCCGATACGCGGCCGCGTCATGCCGTGAATTCTTCTCAGATGCTCGGCTAGCAGGCGAATCGTGTCGGCGATCGAGTTTTCGGTGAGCGCGGCCGGCACTTTGGCGAGACCCATGTGCACCGTCACGAGCGCAACGCGCAGCAGATCGCCGGCGAACATCATGCGCCAGCGCCGCGCCTTGGCGAGACTCGCGAGCAGCTCCGAATGGCCCGGATAATGACGCCCGGCGCGATTCCACCATTCCTTGCTGATCGGTGCCGTGACAATTGCGTCAACTTCACCGCGTATCGCCATCCGGGCCGCGTCAACAACGTACTCAAAGGACGCCGCGCCGCCCTCCACCGTCGGCTTGCCGGGGCGGCGGGCGCGCGCTGAGAGCTTGCTCCGGCTGATAACGGCGAGACCGCGTCCAAGGTCAGGCAGCGGTGCGTCCTTGCGCCACTCGAGCGGCTCGGGAACAGCGCCGAGCCGCTCCGCCGCCGCACGCATCGCAGCAAGGTCGCCGACGACCAGCAATCGCGGAGCGCCGCGACGCGAGCGTAACGCCGTAGCTGCTTTCAGGATGACCTCGGCGCCGATTCCCGCCGGATCGCCCATGCTGATCGCAACCCCCGGCGGCGCTGTTGAGAGCTGCGCCACTTTCAATAGAGCTTGTAAAGCGTCTCGACGTAGTGCTTCTTGATGAGCTCGGTTTCCGCCCACTTCTTGATCTGCGCGTCGGCTTGCTCGTCCTGCAACTCGTGGCGGATCTGCTCCTTGACGTCGGCAAGAGGCCGCGGACCGGGGACATCGTGGTCCTCGAGTTTAACGATATGGAAACCGTACTTGGTGCGAATCACAGGCGAGATGTCACCGGGCTTCAAGTTGCGCGCGCCGGCGAGGATCTGATCGTTAATCTCGTCCGGCGCGAACCATCCTAATTCGCCACCGCGAGCCTTGGAGTCGTCGTCGGAATACTTTTCGGCCAGCTGGTTGAAATCTATGCCCTTCACCGCCTGGAGACGAATCCCGTTGGCCTTCTGCTCGGCAATTGCCACCTGCTGCTGCGTTGCGTTCGGCGGCACGGCAACCAGGATCTGCGCGAGCCGCAACCGCTCCTGCTTGATCGTAAAATCGTTCTTGTGCGCGTCGTAGAAGGCTTTGATATCGGCGTCGGAGACCTGGATCTTTTCCAACACCTCGCTCTGCACCATCTCGGTGTTGATCAACTGGTCGCGCGCCTTCTTGCGAAAATCCTCGTAACTGATTCCGTGCGATTGCAGCGCGGCGCGAAACTGCGCGTCGCTCATGTGCTGCTCGGAGCGAATCTGCTCGATGTATTTATCGACCTGGCTCTCGTCCACCTTGTCAACGTATTTCTTGCGCTCCTGCTGAAGGAGTTGGTCGTCGATAAGGGCCTTGAGCGCGGCGCGCGCCTCGGGTGAGTCAGCGAAGTCGTCGGTGCTGATCGGATTTCCGTTGCGCGCTGCAAACTGCTCAACGTCGCGTTCTGTGATCGGTTCGCCGTCCACCGATGCAACCACTTCATTGCTGTTCTGCGCGAGCGCGAGCCGCGGCGCCAAAAAAGCGGGCACGCCCGCGGCTGCAGCGGCGATCACCGCCCACTCGAGCCACGAACTCCGATAATTTCGCATGAGTCTAATTGAGCACCGACCCCGCTTGCCGGGCCGGCCAACTATTCAACTTTTCACAGCCCGCCAGCGCCTGCAAGATACCTTCCAGCTGCGCGAAGGTCGCCTCGTAGTCTCCCGGTTCGAGCCGCACTATCACCTGGTACGACGGCGTCAGCCGCATCGTGCGCCGGTTCTGATCCGCGAGCTTGACCAGCAGCGCCGTATCCACCGGCGCCTCGCTGTGAAAGCGAATTTCGAGCTGACTGCCCTTCGCGATCGCGCTCAGGATCATGAGCTGCTTCATCTGGCGGCGTAGATCCATTGCGGCGACTAGGTTTTCGACCAGCGTCGGCACCGGTCCGAAACGATCGCGAAGCTCATCCTTGAGTTCGTCAAGCTGCTCGGCGGTTTCGGCGCGCGCGAGCCTCCGGTACAGTACCAGCCGCTCGTTTTCGTCCTCGACGTACGCATCCGGAATGTATGCAGGCACTCCGATGCGAAGCTCGGGTTCGAAATCCGGCCGCGGCGGCTGGCCGCGCAACTCCGCAATCGCCTGATCCATCATCTCGGTGTAAAGCTCGAAACCCACGGCGGCAATCTGGCCCGATTGCTCGCGCCCCAGGAGATTGCCGGCGCCGCGATGCTCGAGGTCAGCCATCGCAAGCTTGAATCCTCCGCCGACGTTTTCGTTTTCGACCAGCTCGCGCAGCGCATCGATACGCTGCTTGGCCTCGCGCGTGATGATGTGCTCGCCGGGAATGAGCAGGTACGCGTAAGCCTTTTGCCGCGAGCGTCCGACGCGTCCGCGCAACTGGTAGAGCTGCGCCAGTCCGAAGTGATCGGCGCGGTTGATGATCATCGTGTTGGCATTGGGAATATCGAGCCCCGATTCGATAATCGCCGAGCAAACCAGCACGTTGATGCGCTTTTCGACGAACTCGCGCATCACGTCCTCGAGCTCGCGCTCCTTCATCTGGCCATGCGCGACCGCGATCTTCGCCTCGGGCAGCAGCGCGCGCAGATGCCGCGCCATGTACTGGATGTTCTCGACGCGGTTGTGAACGAAAAAGACCTGGCCGCCGCGGTTCAGCTCGCGCAGGATCGCGTCGCGAATCGTATCGTCATCGAAGTGCGCGACGAAGGTGCGAATCGACTGGCGCGCGGGTGGCGGCGTCTGGATCACTGACAGGTCGCGAATCCCGAGCATCGCCATGTGCAGCGTGCGCGGTATCGGCGTCGCGGTCATCGCGAGCACCGGTACCAGCTTTTTTAGCTTGCGAATCTTTTCTTTGTCGGCGACGCCAAAGCGATGCTCCTCGTCGATAATCAGAAGTCCAAGCCGCGGGAATTGCACGTCGGATGAAAGGAGACGATGCGTTCCGATGACGATATCGACCTTGCCGTGCACGAGGTCCTCGATTACGGCGCGATTCTCTTTCGTGGTGCGAAAACGCGAAACCATCTCGACGCGGATCGGCAGATCCTTGAAGCGCTCGCGAAACGTATTCCAATGCTGCTCGGCGAGAATCGTGGTCGGCACAAGGAGCGCAACCTGCCGCCCGTCCATAGCGGCGACAAATGCCGCGCGTAGCGCCACTTCGGTCTTGCCGAAGCCCGCGTCGCCGCAGATCAGGCGATCCATCGGCTTGGAGCGCGTGAGATCGCGAACCACGTCGTCGATAGCGGCCTGCTGATCGGGCGTCTCCTCGAACTCGAATCGTCCGCAAAATTCCTCGAAGTCGGCACCCGGATGCGGATAGGCATGGCCTTCCATCACTTCGCGCGCGGCGTAGACCTCTAGCAGTTCCGCGGCCATCGCGAGCACGGCCTGCTTCGTGCGGCGCTTGACCTTTTCCCAAGAACCGCTGCCGAGGCGATCGAGCACGGGGCCTGCAGAATCCGAACCAACGTAGCGCTGCACGAGGTTGATGCGCTCGACGGGCAGATACATGGTATCGTTGCCGGTGTACTCGAGGTTCAGGAAGTCGCCCTCGATATCTGCCACCTTCATGTGCCTCAGGCCGCGAAAGCGCCCGATTCCGTGGTCGATATGCACCACGTAGTCGTCGGGCTTCAGCTCCTCGAGGTTGAGCAGCGCCGCCTTCGGCGTCGGCCGCGAACGGCGGCGCACGCGGGGCTCGCCGAAGATCTCCTCCTCGCTGTAGATGTAGATGCCGTCGTCAGGCAGCACGGTGCCGGCCGAAATTTCGCCTTCGATAATTGCGGGGCGGAAATCGGGCCACTCGAGCAGCGCGGCGAAGCTCCGGCATTCGACATTGACCTCGAGATCGTAGGCTTCGAGATGCCGTCTCAGGCGTGCGACCTGGTTCGGCCCTTCGACGATCATCACGGCCCTGCCCTGAGCGCGCTGCACTTCCTGGAGCTGTTCGGCCAGCGGCTCGAAGCTGAGTGGAGCGCGCGGGCCGCTTAGCCGATTTGCGCCTAGCTTGAGACTCGGCATCGAACTGATTTCGATCGGCGGCGCCCATCCCTCGCGCGGCGCCATCATCGTCACCAGCGAACCGACTTCGACCGCGGTCATCGCGGCCAGCGCGGTCTCGAGCTCGTCGGCGGGGAGGTAAATCGACTCGGGCGTCGGATGAAAGATCGGCTTCTCGGCGGCTGCCAGAGCTTCTTTCTCGACCATCTCAGAGAAGCGGAAGGCCTCGGCGACGATGCGTCCGGGATCGACCAGCCAGGCGACTGTCGAGTCGGGCAGGTAATCGAAAATTGTGTCGAGCGGGCGCCCGTATGCGAACGGCATCAGGAACTCCGCGCCCGGAAACAGGAGACCGTTCTCCAGCGTCTCGGCGAGCTCCTCGGCTTCCTTGCGCACCATGCCGACGTCGGCAGCCCGCACCGCGACCTCGTCGCGCAGGCGCTTGTCGCGAAGCATCGTGGGCGGCACGAAGCGCGCGCGCACGACCGTCGCCTCCTTGAGTTCGCCGGCAGAGCGCTGGGTCGCGGCCTCAAACTGGCGAATCGACATCACGAGGTCGTCCTCGAGCTCGATGCGCACCGGGTCGCGATAGAGCGGCGAGTAAACGTCGATGATTCCGCCGCGCACGCTGAAATCGCCCGGCTCCTCAGTCTGCGGCACGCGCTGGTATCCCGCAGTGTTGAGCGTCTCGACGAGCAGTTCGAGGTCGAGGCGATCGGCGCTAGCGACCCGGAGCACCGAGTCGTCAAAGATGGCGCGCGGGATTGTGCGCATCAGGAGCGCCTCGGCGGACGTGATGACGATCGGCGCCTCGGTGCGAAGA
>JASHQJ010000493.1 GCA_030037595.1 Candidatus Binataceae bacterium | reverse complement strand
CGCGACCGCGCGATAGCCTCTCACGCCTGATTGTTTCCAAACCCCCACACCATCCACGAGTGGGTGGGCTTTCGAGTATGCTGGCCTAAGGTATTCCCATCACAGGTTTGTAGGCTCCGGCGCCACCCCGCATCATAAGACATTTTCATTCACGCGCGGGTGGGCCGCAGGCCCATGCCAAACTGTGGCTAATTGTTGATTTTGCTTGAAATCAACAATTCGCCACACGCAGCATCGTCTGGAGCTGTAGAGCAGACGATATTTGCGCTTGACCAAAGCTCGATGAAGGTGCAGGAGGGTCGAGGTCTTCAGGATCACGGAGATTTTGCCCCAGCGTCTGGGCGACACTAGCAGCCTGCAGAATCCAAGAATTACTCGATCCCACGCGGTCAGATTCGGACTCGGCGCTGCGAGCGCTTCATGATCAGCAACTGGTGTTTGACGGCCAGCGATTCAGCCGCGACCGCCCGAAACCCGCCGGGACGGGCGAGCCGCGCGAGAGTGATCAGCAGGTGCGCGAGCAGGATAAACAGCAACCTCATCGGGAGCCGAGCCTTAGCCCTTTCCGACCGTTCTGCAAGTCTGCACAGCCGCTCGGTCTTCCGTCGAATTATCAATTCGCCACACACACCAGACCATCGACCGAGCACAACCGCAGACGGCTGTGTCGTTGGCGATCGAGGATCGCAACTGATGACGCAGCGCGATTAGCTCGAGTTCCAATTCCGCGCGGCTGCGAATTCGGCAGGCCAGCCAAAAGAGCAGTGTGGAGATAAGTGCGAGCATGCCGGGCGACACTACGGGCCACCACCGCGCAAAATCGCCAAAGGTTTCGCACGTTTTTGAAATTTTTGGCAGGGACAGAGGTCGTCTGACTGGTACCGTCGCAAGGCCGATTGCTTTTCGTCGTGCTATCCGCCGAATTCGGCGCGAAGCCGTCCAAATACATCCCGCGCGGTGGCGATCTCCGCTTCGCTGAATCCCCGAACCAATTCTCTTAACCACATGGAGTGCTGCCGTTCGAGGTCGTCAAGCAGCGCATTGTTAGTGGCGTCAAGCGGACAATCCGATCGCCCAAGACGAGAGTCCCCGCAAAAGATGAGTTTCCATTCGACTTAGGGCCGGGCCGCGGCCTGATTCAGGCCACGATTTTGTGGCGCTGACTGCCTAAATTGGTAATGCCACACTCGAGGATGTCGCCGTGAACCATGAAACGATTCTTGCCCATACCGACACCCGGCGGAGTCCCAGTTGCCAGCACGTCGCCTGGCGCCAAGCGCATATAGCGGGAGAAATAGGCCAGCATCTCAGAAACAGAAAACAGCATGTCGCTCGTGTTTCCCTGCTGCTCGTAGCGGCCGTTGACTCTCGTCCACACGTCCAAGTTCATCGGATCTATACCCGTTGCGATATAAGGCCCAATCGGGCAATAGGTCGGACGTGATTTCGCACGTACTAGATGCTGCTGGTGTGCCTCATCCACTTGCGTCGAACGATCCGAAATATCATTAACACAGACATATCCGAAGATATAATTCGTCGCTTGATCCACCTCTATATCTTGTGCCTCGCGCCCCACGACAATGCCCAACTCGGTTTCCCAGTCGAGTTTGACACCATTATTCGGGCCGCGACTGATTTCGTCGAACGGTCCCGTCACCGATAGAAACGATTTTAAAAAGACTTCAGGCTCCTTAGGAGTGGGAACCTTCATCTCCTCAATGTGCCTTTTGTAATTGAACCCCGTCGCCGGAATCTGGCGAATGCCAAGAATCGGCACCAAATATTTCACTTCGCCTGGGATCGGTCTCAGAGCACTGCTGTTCACGTTGCTCAAGATACCGCTCGCAATAGTTTCCGGCGTGATGTCGGACACTAGAGGGCGGAGATCAAGTAGCTCGCCATTGGTCACGAGCGCAGGAATCACCTTACTGTCTCGCTCAACACGCGCGAACCGCTGCATAAACACCTTCTTCGATCTGATATCTGTTTTGGTACTTTCTCTCGCCTCCATCGTTAACCACAGATGATTAGTTCGATGTGGCCGAAGCGCTACTGCATTGGGAAAGCTATATGCGTTTTGATGTCGTAGATGAGCAGTACGTTACACGTGACGCCACTGCTTCCCGAAAACCTGTCCGGGATGACGCGCGGAAGGTCATGTGGTAATGAAGCGGCCGATGCTCGGGTCTGTGACCCAGCTGCTCCTTGGTCTCCGGTCGCGGTTCACGCGGCGTGCGCGGCTCGAGGCCGAGAATCTGATCCTGCGCCACCAGTTGATAGTTCTGCGGCGCAAGTCCCCGGCGCGCGTGAGACTTTGGAACATCGTGCGTCATCATGCGTCACGTCGGTTGAACGTGGCATCGCACATCTTCGTGAACCTCAAGCTTCCTCGTACCGGAGCCTCTTTTGAACCACGGACTCGCTCTCAACAAATTGTTTAGAAATCTTTTTCATCAATGCACCAGTCTGGTCGTTGAACTCAGGGTTGGGGTATTGATGCCCAACCTCTACGTTAATCAAAATCTCGGCCAATGACTGATTGATCTCATTGAAGGCCCTTCGCAGATCCTGGGTCATGAAAATGCTGTTAACTAATAGAATGAACAGCAAGCTCACGGGCAAAGAACTTAAACGCTCGCCGACCGATGGGCAAGTCTTTGCTATCCTATGATCATCGTACAGAATCTGTAATTCGCCACACACAGCATTGCAATGGCCTATTTCAGACTCCTGCTGCGCGTGAATAGGAAGTTCGTTACAGACACCTTCAGATATGATGCGGCACCGGACTGCTCATTTACCTGACGCGCGAATTCACTTTCATTTCTCGGCGCAGATGCGAGGTCCGCCGCATCGCACCGAGATTCCTCAAGCCGCAGCTCGAAGATGACGTGGACCAGGTTTTGAGAAGCCACAACATACTTGCCGTGCGGCGTCACGCGGACGAGGTTTTTGACGAACGGCACGCCCGAACGACCGCTTATTCGCTTACTTCAGTTCAGTCTGAATCGTCTGGCAAGGAACTCAGCAGCCGAACTAATTGAGATTGCCGATGAGTCGCCGTTTTCTGGAACACTTGTTTCAGCATAAAACGAGCGGTGAAATTCGTGACTCGCATATGCTCCGCTGCGATTTTGAGCGCCAAGCCTTCCAGCAAGAGACCAACCAGCCGGTCTTCGGACGGCGTCAGTCCGAAGAGCAGACGCAGCAGGTTCTTGCGTGACAGGGGCTTTGACATCCGATCGACAATAAACACAAGCGCTGAAGCCTGATCTTCAGCGAACAAATGATTCGAGCGAAAAGGCGTAATAACGACAAATATCGGTTGTCCGCCTCTATTTCGCAATTGGATCGCACCCATGCCTGCCGTACCAAGACCAGCGGCAGCCTTAACCGCTTCACCAATAAGCTTTTCAACTATGGTCTGTTGCTCATTATCCACGGCTTTCAGCTTGGCGTGAGATACCATCAACCAATCGCTTTGCTTGATGATCTTCTCCGCCGCCCAATTCATGCTTACGACGTGAGCATGTCGATCTAGAGCGATCACTCCCGTCTCCCAGCGATCCAAAGCGGCATTAATGCTTTCGGCCGCTGCCTTTAGGCTTTCAAGTTTTGTCTGAATCTGAAAACTGCGAGCGATATGCGGCGTCAACAACTTGATAAATTGCGATGCATCCTCGCCAACTGGACCAGCTGATCGCGGCCGTACCACCTGAAGACTGGTGAGATAACGCGAATCGATCGATACTATGCCTATCGCAGAATGAAACAGGCCGTGTGGGCGAAGAAAATCTTGATAGTATTCGCTGTCGAGATAGTCTGGATGTTGGGTAAGCTGATTGACTCCGTGCCATGAGCCCCATTGCAGCGCGCTTGCGGTTGCTTCCGCCGCAGCCGGATTGCGACTCCCATAATAAGATTCGAACTCCTGCACTTCGCGGCTCGTGAGTCCTATTGATACTCCGACCTTAGGCCGCTTGTTTTGAACGTCATGAAAAGAAAAGGCGGCTTTTTCACAGCTGAGATATACGCAGCTTTTCTGTAGAAATTCTTCCCAACGCTCCGGATCGACCAGCCCTTCATAGAACAGACCGAGTAGCTCGGAGAACTCTGGTAATTTGAGCGCCATAGACGCCCTCCAAAAGTTTCAATCGGGTTGGATACGACTGTGATCGTCACTTGAATCAAGCCACGGGTTCAGCTTGTCGCGCGAAGCTGATTCGGTCTGCGATAGGCGAGTGTCTGACGAGGCCGCTCGGTTCTGTACCATTCGATCCGCTGAGTAATAGCAGTGCGGGCTTGGGCGAAGTTGCAAATTTGTGCAGCCACGCGCACTGCTCCTTGAAACAACGTAAACGCGCTCGACGATTCACTCTGTTCAGGTGGTGGGGTGGTGAACTCCAGGGCAGGCGTGGTTGTACCAGGGGAGGAACTCGCTGGCTCTGGAATCTGGAAGATTGGCCATTATCTCCGCGCACCCTTGGCGTCGATTCAGCGGGACACGCGAGTCGAAACGCGCCAGACTCGCCGCCTAGAGAGAGCGCGCCGTTTCCTTGGCACGGCCCCGAACGCATTGCGTTCTCCGGTCCTGGAAGGAAGCGGTCGCGCCATCCTTCACACCGCGCTTCTCCGTCCAGCGCCTGGAGCTCTTCCGCACGATGTTCTCGTCTGGCACCTGTCACTTCTTAGGGACCCTCGCGTCTAGGGCGCTTGCCGCTAGCCTCAAATGCGCAAGGCGAATCGCCCATGAGGAATAGCGGAACACGTGTTTCGACGCTTGCCCGGAAATCCGTGCGTAGGCGACCGGAAGATTCCTCCCTTCGTCCAAACAAAGGGGATCCAGATATATGCATCCCGACGCATCCGCTGCCGATGCTTATCGTTCCGGACTTCTGAGCATACGCCAAGCCATTGTGTGCTTGCGAATTTCGTTCTCCCGCGTCTCCGAGTCGATGAAGCGGCGAAAACCTCATCCGACGGGATCGAGCTGCTAGGGCGATATGGTAAAGTTACCTGTGTGTCGCGAATTGGCAATTCTGCCAGAAGATCGTGAGGTAGCGGCAGACTTGCGCATCGGTCATGGAGCGTTAAAGTTCGCCTCCCGATGAGGCTGTTGTTCATTCTGTTTGTCCACCTGTTGGTGGCCTTCGCGCGGCTTGCCCGTCCTGGCGGGGCTCGTGCGGTCGTAATTGAGTCGCTGGCCGTCAAACACCAGTTGCTCATCATGAAGCGTGCGCGGCAGCGGGGTCCGAATTTGACCGAGTGGGATCGGGCGATTCTCGGACTCTGCGCGCTGGGTATCGCCCAGACGTTGGAGCAGGATGGCTGTGATCCTGAAGAC
>JASHQJ010000492.1 GCA_030037595.1 Candidatus Binataceae bacterium | reverse complement strand
AGCCTGGCGAGGTGACGAAGTTCGTGATCGATTTATGGGCGACCAGTCACGTCTTTCTGCCGGGGCACCGCATTCGGGTCGAGATTTCGTCGAGCAACTTTCCGCGCTTCGATCGCAATCTCAACACCGGCGAGGACCAGGCGACCGGCACGCGACTCGAGACCGCGCGGCAAACGGTTTTCCACGATTCGCGCTATCCTTCGCATATCGTGTTGCCTGTCATCGCGCGCTGACCTGCGAGCGCGCAGACGAGGTTTGACCGGATGAAAATAGGCGGCTTCTACGAGCATCAACTGCCGCGCCCCTGGACGCGCGAGTCGGAGCATCGGCTCCTGAAAGATGCGCTCGCGCAGGTCGAGCTCGCCGATCGCCACGGCTACGACTACATCTGGGCGACAGAGCATCACTTCCTGGAAGAGTATGCTCACTCATCCGCGCCCGAGATCTTTCTTGCGGCGTGCGCGGCCCGCACGAAGAACGTCCGCCTCGGGCATGGGATCGTGCAGATGCCTCCCTACATCAATCCGCCCGCACGCATCGCGGAGCGAATCGCTACGCTGGACCTTATAAGCGATGGGCGATGCGATTTCGGCACTGGCGAGGGCGCGACCGAGGTTGAGCTCGGCGGTTTCAACGTTGCTCAGGAAGAGAAGCGCTCGCAGTGGCTGGAAGGTCTCCGCGTCGCGGTGCGGATGCTCGTCGAGGAGCCGTTTACGGGGTTCGAAGGCAAGTACGTCAAAGCTCCCGCCCGCAACGTGGTGCCGAAGCCGCTGCAACGGCCGCATCCTCCGCTATGGCTCGCGTGCTCGCGGCGCGAGACGATCCTGCTCGCGGCCCGGCTCGGCATCGGCGCGCTCACTTTCTCGTTCGTGTCGCCTGAAGAATCGCGGCAATGGGTCCACGACTATTACGCGACGCTGGAGAATGAATGCGACCCGATCGGCTACGCAATCAATCCGCAGATCGCGATGGCGTGCCCGTTTCTTTGCGATCGCAACGAGCAGATGGTCCGTGATATGGCGCACGAGCATCACGGATTTTTCATGTACGGCCTCGGCCACTACGCGTTCTTTGGCCAGCACGAGCCGGGCAAGACCAACCTCTGGGAGAACTACAAGAATCAGACGACGCCGATAAAAATCGATGACCCGCTCGCGTCCGGCTCCCGCACACGCACCTGTATCGGCACTCCCGAGCAGATTCGTGAATCGCTCCTCGACTTCGAGGAATCGGGCGTGGACCAGGTGCTGTTTCTGTCGCAGGCAGGCAAGATTCCGCACGAGCTGCTGATGAGCTCAATCGATCTATTCGGCCGCGAGGTTATGCCCGAGATCAAGGAGCGCGATCAAAAGCGCGCGCGCAAGAAGGTCGAGCTCGTCGAACGGCTGAACGAAAAACTGATGAAACGAAAAGTGATGCCGACGGCGCCGGACACGCCGACGATTGTCCGCGCCGCGGGCCATCACTGAGATACTTCAGCGGAGGCACGATGCCACGCGAAACACGCTTCGGATCGCTCGCGCACCACGAGAAGGGCGGCGTCCAGGTCATCAACGACGATCCGCGCAACTACGCCTTCTCCAACATCTTCGATGTTGCGTCGAGAGCGGAGCCCTACGAAAAAGTCGCGGTTGGGAAGAATCTGAAGTACGTGCTCGAAGCGATTCGGGCTGAAGGTACCTCGCCGTGGTACGCCGCCTCACACGATGAAGCTGCGATCGTGATGGATGGCGAAGTCGAAATTCGCCTCGTCAAGCTGGAAGAGAAGATCGTCGCCGACGATCATGAAGGCACTACTATTCTCGAAGGCGCGCCGAAGGGAAAGAAGATGGGACGCATCGTCGCGCGGCGCGGTCACATGGCGCTGTTGCCGAAGGGAGCGGCCTATCAATTCAATGCAGCAAGGCCGGGCGTGATCCTGTTGCAGACGATCGGCGGTGATTTGACCGCGGAGCGCTGGAAAGACATCTGCCAGAAGTAGTCGGAGAATTTTATGAGCGAATCGAAAGAGCAGGGCGCGAATGATCACGGCTATCGTCAATTTTCGCTCGGCAGCTACAGCTTCACGCGCGACGAATACTTCGCGCATATCTCCTGGCCGGGCGGCTCGCATACGATCTCGGTCGATCGATTCCTCCGCGCGCTGATGCGCGACGTTGCTTGGAACTTTTTCTACGGCACGGTGAACTTCGACGAGGTTTTCGGCACGACCAATCACTACGGCACCGTCGATGTGTTCGCGGGTCTCTACAACGCGGGCTATCGCGAGCGGAACAAGCAGTTCGTTGAGACGCTTAACGGTGACGCGGTCCGTTCGACGTTCGCCGCGATGCTCGAGGACTGGACCAACGAGGGTTTCGATCCGTTCGCGGCGCCCGAGGAAACAGGCACGCCCTTCGGTGCGAAGCGTGGCAGCAATCTTAACGCGGTGCGGCGAAATCGAGTCGTGGCGCAGAGGATGGTCGGGCTCAAGGACGATACGCCGCTTCGATCGGACGCCTCGGGCAATCCTGTTAACCGTCAGTTCATCGACGTCGATCAGGCTGAACCCGAAATTCATGCGGAACCCGGCTTCGAAGATGAAGTACACGCGTTCAACTTCTTCGCCTATCTCTCGCGCTCGGACGTGACGTGGAATCCGTCGATCACCTCGGCGGTCAAGAACAGTCTGCTTTGTCCGACGACAGAGGAATACATGTTGCCGATCATTCACGGCAACGATCGCGTCGAGTGGTTCGTCCAGCTGAGCGACGAAATCCACTGGGATGTGCAGGATCGCGAGACTGGAGCGCCGCGCGCCCGCGTCGTAATGAAGCCCGGCGACGTGGCAGCGATGCCCGCGGACATCCGCCATCAGGGCTACTCGCCGAAACGCTCGATGCTCTTGGTCTGGGAAAATAACGATTCGACGCTGCCGGAGCTCTATGCGAACAAGAAGTTGAAACCGAACCCGGTGGATTTTTGATCCGACGATGCAACTTCAAACTCGACTATTCATAGGCGGCGAATTCGCTGACGCCGCCGACCGCGGCCGAATCGAGGTACTCAATCCACACGACAACTCCTGCCTCGCCGAAGTTGCGGAAGCTCGTGCGGCCGATATCGATCGGGCAGTCGCAGCCGCATCGAAAGCGTTCCCGGCGTGGCGCGCGACGGCGGCTGCGGATCGCGGACGTCTGCTCCTGAAGCTCGCCGACGCGATCGAGGCTCACGCCGCCGAGCTTGCCGAGATCGAAACGCTCGACACCGGCCATCCGATTCGCGACACGCGCGGCCTCGACGTGCCGCGTACCGCAGCGACGTTTCGATACTTCGGCGGCATGGCCGACAAGTTCCAGGGCAGCGTGGTTCCAGTCGAGCACGGCTTTCTGAACTACGTTACGCACGAGCCGCTTGGCGTAGTCGGCCAGATCGTGCCGTGGAATTTTCCGGTCATGTTCACGAGCTGGAAGATGGCTCCGGCGCTGGCCGCGGGAAATTGCGTGATTCTTAAACCCGCCGAGTTGACACCACTTAGCTCGCTAAAGATCGCTGAACTCGTAGGCGAGGTCGGATTCCCCGCGGGCGTCGTCAATATCGTTCCCGGCTATGGCACGGTAGCAGGACAATACCTGGCCGAGCATCCGCAGGTCGCGAAGATCGCGTTCACTGGCTCGACCGCAACCGGGCGCAAGATCGTGCAGGCCTCGTCGGGCAACTTGAAGCGCGTGCAGCTCGAGCTGGGAGGGAAGGGTGCCAACATCGTTTTCGACGACGCCAACCTGCCTGCGGCGATCGCGGGCAGCGCTTTCGCCGTTTTTCACAACCAGGGCCAGGCCTGTATCGCGGGCTCGCGCTTGCTGCTCCACGAAAAGATCGCGGGCCACTTCCTCGAAGGATTCCTGAAGCTCGCGTCGTCGATACGCATCGGCAATCCGCGCGATACGGCGACCGAGATGGGACCGCTCACTTCGACCATGCATCGCGATCGCGTGCTGGACTATTGCCGGATCGCGAAAGAGGAGGGCGCCGAGATTCTGCTCGGTGGCAAAGCGGCGGCCGATCCGGGGCTCGCGCGCGGATGCTACGTGATGCCGACCGTGGTCCGCGCGCGGCCGGCCGATCGTGTGTGCCAGGAAGAAGTGTTTGGCCCCTTCGTCAGCGTCACTACATTCAGAGACGAAGAGGAAGTGATCGCGATCGCGAACGACACCGTCTATGGCCTCGGCGGCGGTCTCTGGACGAACAACCTGCAACGCGCGCATCGCGTAGCGAATCGCATGACCAGCGGCATGGTCTGGATCAACTGCTACAAGCGGGCGAATCCAGGCTCGCCCTTTGGCGGCGTGCGCAACTCCGGCTACGGCCGCGACATGGGTTTCGAGGCGATGCACGAGTACACAACGCCCAAGTCGGTGTGGGTGAACGTCGAGGCTACGATTCCGCCGTTCTATCAGCGCTGACGGAGCGCGTATCGCCGCGCATCCGCTGACGCCGAACAAGGAGACTCGCCATGAAGAATGGTAACTCTAAGTCCGCTGAGATTCGTGCCCGGCTGAGTCACCCGATTATCGACTCCGACGCACATCTCGCCGAATATGAACCCGCGTTCTTCGACTTCCTGAAGGCGACCGCGGGCAGCGCGGTGGTCGAGCGCTACAAGTCGCTCCCCGATTCGCCGCTGCACTTTCGATGGTATCGCCTCACGCCCGAGCAGCGCCGCGAATTTCGCGCGCCGCGTCCGATCTGGTGGGGACATCCGTCCGGGCAGACTCTCGATCGCGCGACCAGCTCGCTGCCGAAGCTCTACCATCAGCGGCTCGACGAGATGGGACTCGACTTCGCGGTTATCTACCCGAGCCTCGGGATGTCGATGATCCATCTTGGCGATGACGAGATGCGGCGGGCTCTCTGCCGCACCTACAACGATATGTACACCGAGCTATTTCGCGAGTACTGCGATCGGATGACACCGGTCGCGATCATTCCGATGCATACGCCCGACGAGGCGATCGCGGAGCTGGAACACGTGGTGTGCGATCTGCACATGAAGGCGATTTTGATGCCATCGTACGCGCGGCGCCGGCTCGCATCGAAGTCGGCGCAGGGCTTCTGGCTCGACAATTTCTGCCTCGACAGCGAATACGACTACGATCCCGTGTGGGCCAAGTGCGTTGAGCTGAAGGTCGCGCCGACGTTTCATTCGCCGACCTCGGGAATGGGATTTCGCGGATCGATCTCCAATTTCGTTTACAACCATATCGGACACTTCGCCGCCTCGGCCGAGTCTATCTGCAAGGCGCTCTTCATTGGCGGCGTGCCGCGACGATTTCCCGAACTCCGCTTCGCGTTCCAGGAGGGCGGCGTAGCGTGGGCTGCCACGCTTCTTTCCGATCTGATCGGCCATTTCGAAAAGCGAAACCGCGAGGCGGTCAGCAATTTCGCCCCGGAGAAACTCGACTGGCCGCTGGTGCGGCAGCTCTTTCGCGAATATGGAAGCGAGTACGGCGACGCCGCGCTCGCGCGGCTTGGCGACGATCGTTCCGATCTGCTCTGGGGCACGAAAGAGGATGCGGCGAACCTCGACGAATTCGCCCGCTGCGGCGTCAAAGGAAGAGAAGACATCGTTAAGATGTTCACAACGAGTTTCTTTTTCGGATGCGAGGGCGATGACAAGCTTACATCGCTCGCGTTCGACACGCGGAAAAATCCGATGGGCGCGCGGCTCGGCGCCCTCTACAGCTCTGACGCGGGGCACTTTGATTTGCCTGACATGCGCGATGCCGCCCATGAAGCCTACGAACTGGTTGAAGACGGGCTCATCAGCGAGGACGACTTCCGCGATTTCGTCTTCATCAATCCAGTGCGCGCCAAGACCGATCTCAATCCGGAGTTCTTCAAAGGAACGAGAGTGGAGCGCGACGTCGCGAAGCTCCTCGCTCAGTCGCGCGAGCCTGCTGCACCGTCAGCCGCCGCGAACCAGAGGCAATCGCGATGAAGACGCTCACCGAAGCAGGCATCACGGAAGAGGCGCTTGCGCGGCTCGCCAACTGTCCGATTCCGCGTCTCAAGGAAATCATGACATCGCTGACGCGTCATCTGCACGAGTTCGCACGCGAGGTGAGCCTCACGCCTACGGAGTGGGAGGCAGGCATTGAGTTTTTGACCGAAGTCGGGCACATCACCGATGAGAAGCGCCAGGAATTTATCCTGCTTTCCGACACGCTCGGCCTGAGTGCGATGGTCGATATCATTGCGAATCGAGCCCGCGATAATGACTGGACCGAGTCGAGCCTGCTCGGGCCGTTCTTCCGCAACGGCGCGCCGAAATTTCCGAATGACGCCGACATCTCCGACGGCGCCGCGGGTGAGAAGTTGATCGTCAGCGGACAGGTGCTAAGTCACGGCGGCAAGCCGATCGCGCGAGCGACGGTCGATACGTGGCAGGCGTCGGCCGATGGCATGTACGATCTTCAGCAGCCGCATCGTGACGAGATGAAACTCCGCGGGCGGTTCCAAACTGACGACGATGGGCGCTTCCGTTTCCGAACGGTGAGGCCGTCGAGTTATCCTGTTCCCGCCGACGGTCCCGTCGGCCGCATGCTGCGTGCGCTCGGCCGTCATCCATATCGTCCCGCGCACCTCCACTTCATGTTCGCGGCGCGCGGCTACAGGACGTTGACGACCGCCCTTTACCTCGCGGGCGATCGCTACCTCGACTCTGACGCAGTGTTCGGTGCGAAGGAGTCGCTCGTCGTGCGTGCCGAGCCTGCGTTGTCGAGCAACGTGAAAGCCGGCGCGATCGACTTCCGCTTCATATTAAGAGAGGTTTAGGAAGTTCTGATTATATGCAACCCGGCGGTTGCATTTGCGCTGCGGTGGAGTTATTTTAAATGCAACTCGGAGGTTGCGTATGGCCGCCAGCACCGACCGCATCGAAAAGAAAGCCCTGCTGCGAGCCCCGCGCGAGCGCGTATGGCGCGCGATCAGCGACTCGAAGGAATTCGCCACCTGGTTTGGCGTCACGCTCGACGGACCTTTCGTCGCGGGCGCCGATATCGTCGGCAGGATAACCGGCACCAAAGTCGATCCCGAAGTCGCGAAACTTCAGCAGCCGCACGAAGGCAAGCCCTTCAGGATTTCGGTCGATCGCATCGAGCCGATGCGCCTGTTCTCTTTCCGATGGCATCCGGGCGCCGTCGATCCCAACGTCGATTACTCGAAGGAGCCGACCACGCTCGTAGTCTTTGAACTCGAGGAGGCGGCGGGCGGCACGATGCTTACGATCAGCGAGTCGGGCTTCGACCGGATTCCGCTCGAGCGCCGCGCTAGAGCGTTCGAGGGCAACGACGCGGGCTGGTCGCATCAGGCGAAGCTCATTGAGAAGTATCTCGCGCTTGCGGCCTGATGCCGAGCCGATTCGCAATGACGCCATCACGCAGTTCAGGAAGTGGCCCTTTGAGTGCCGCCGCTCCGATCTTCGCCGCGCTGGGTGATCGCACACGCTTGCAGATCGTCGCGCGGCTCTGCGGCGAAGGTCCGCTGTCGATCGTGCGCCTGACCGAGGGTGGTTACATATCCAGACAAGCAGTCACCAAACATCTGCGTGCCCTCGAGCGCGCGGGACTCACGCGGAGCAACCGCGTCGGGCGTGAACGGCTCTGGGAGCTGAAAGCGCGCCGACTTGCTGAAGCACGCCGCTACCTTGAGGAGATATCAGCCGGCTGGGATGCCGCTATCGATCGCCTGCGCGCGCGCGTCGAGTCAGTCGACGATGGATGAACACGGTAGTTTTCTGCGGCGCATGCTCTACGTATTGGATGCTTGACGCCAACGAGCGCGCGCGCCACCTTTCGATCTAGAAAAATTCCGAAACCTCCCAGATTGCGGGCCTGCCGACCGCCGTCGGCAGGTGTGTCGCGCGACCGCGCCCTAGATATACGGCCACGTGCGTTCCCCATGCGTCGGCCGTTCGATTGAACATTAGGATATCCAAGGGTCGCATCTCACGAACGCACCGCGTGAATTTGCGATCCTCGCATAGCTCGCTCGAACGCATCGGCCCGATTTAAAAGCCGAAGTTTCTCAGCAACTCGAATACGAAGTGCTGGCAGTTTGCTCCGCGTGAGAATCCGCTTATTCCCGCTCGCGGATGAGCTGCGCCATTGTACCGGACTTGAAAGAAGGGAAGCGGAACCTGAACACAGCGGCACGGACTTCGACCCTTGAGCTTCAACTTTCTTCGCGTCTCGCTACCCTCAAAGACTCGTTGCGACGTTCAGTAGATCGGTCGCAAGTCAACGCGCCGATTGTAAGCCCTT
>JASHQJ010000491.1 GCA_030037595.1 Candidatus Binataceae bacterium | reverse complement strand
TCCAGGAGCGCGCGAGATCGCATCCGGCAGGTGGATCTTCATTCCTTCCAGAATCGTATGCAGGTAGCCCGACCATCCGACCGCCACGGCAGCCGCGCCGACCGCGTACTCGAGCACCAGGTCCCAGCCGATGATCCATCCAACCAGCTCGCCCATCGTCGCGTACGAGTAGGAGTACGCGCTGCCTGCCACCGGGATCATCGCGGCGAACTCGGCATAGCAGAGCGCCGCCATCGCGCAGGCGAATCCCGACACCACGAATGACAGCGTGACGGCGGGTCCCGAGTAGCGCGCCGCGGCGACGCCGGTCAGCACGAAAATTCCCGCCCCGACGATCGCTCCGATTCCGAGCAGCGTGAGATCGAGCGCGCCGAGCGCGCGCTTCAGACCGCCGGAATGCGTTTCCGCATCGGACATCAGTATCGCGACGGATTTGCGCCGCAGCATCTGATGTTTGAGAGTTGGGTTCTCCATCACCGCGACGTGCTCGCCGCGATCACCAGGCTTGATAGCCCCCGTCGACGGAAAGCACTGAGCCGGTAACGTAGCTTGAAGCGGGACCGGCAAGGAAGATCACTGCGCCACGGATTTCCTCGGGCTTGCCGAGGCGCGCCAGCGGCGTGAATTCTTCCATGCGTTGCTTGTTGCCGGCCTTCGCGATTCCAGCTTCGGTCGCTTCGGTCGGAATCCATCCGGGCGCGATCGTGTTGACCAGGATTCCGTACTGCGCCCATTCGACCGCGAGCTGGCGCGTCAGGTTGGCGAGTGCCGCCTTGCTCGCAGTGTACGCCGACAGCCGATACACCGAGCTCGCGACGCTCGAGTAAATCGAGCCCATGTTGATGATACGCCCGGGCATCTTGGCAGCGATAAGCCGGCGCGCGGCGCGCTGCGCGAGCATCATCGGCGCAGTCAGGTTGACGGCGATCGCTTCGTCCCAAAGCTCGCGCTTGAAGTTCTCGGCGCGTCCGGTTGGCGACACGCCCGCGTTGTTCACGAGAATATCGATTTCGCCGCCCAGCGCGGCGGGCGCTTCGTTCATCACGCGATCCAGGTCAGCTTCGGACGTGACGTCCGCGCCGATTCCGATCGCCTTGACGCGGTACTCATTGGCGAGCTTCGCGGCGAGATCCTTCACACGGTCCGCGCGGCGCGCGATGAGCGCGACATCAGCGCCTCCGATCGCGAGTGCGATCGCGCACTCGACGCCGAGTCCCGACGAGGCGCCGGTCACGAGCCCGCGATGGCCGCGCAGCGAGAACAGTCCCTCGATTGAATCCATTCCTACCTTCAGTCGCCGAAGATCTCGCCTGCCACTTGTGCCGCTACGGCGACTGCGCGGCCGATATCGTCGGCGCTGATGCCGTAGTGAGTGACGGCGCGGAACTCGCTGCCGCCGCGCGGCGATATGAGCACGCCACGCTCTTTCATGCCGGCGGCGAAGCGGCGCGCGAGCGCGGCATCACCATCGACCTCGAACACGACCATGTTGGTGCGGCGCGCGACCGACGGCACCGTGAGGCCCGCGATCAACGCGAGACCCTGTGCGAGCGCGCGTGCATTCTGATGATCCTCGGCGAGCCGATTGACCATCGTTTCGAGCGCGACAATTCCCGCCGCCGCGATTATGCCGGCCTGCCGCATCCCGCCGCCCAGCAGCTTGCGTGTGCGCAGCGCGCGCTCGATAAACTCGCGGCTGCCGCAAAGCAGCGAGCCCACGGGACACGAGAGGCCCTTCGAAAGGCAGAATGAAACGGTATCGACCTTCGACGCGATCTCGGCCGGCGTGGTCTCGAGCGCCAGCGCCGCGTTGAAGATGCGTGCGCCGTCCAGATGCACCGGCAGGCGGCGCTTGTGCGCGAGCTCTGCCACTTCCGCCACGTGCGAGATGGCGACCGCCGCACCGCCGCATCGATTGTGTGTGTTCTCGACGACGGCGAGCGCGGGCTGCGCGAAATGTGCATCGGAAGAAGTCTCGAGTTCGCGCTCGAGATCGTCGAGCTCGAGCTCGCCGTCATGGGTGTTCTCGATCGGCGTCAGCACAATTCCGCCGAGCGCCGACGCACCGCCAGCTTCATAGAGATTAGTGTGCGACTGGGAGCCGACTATCGCCTTGGTGCCGCGCGCGCAATGCGTGAGCATCGCGGTCAGGTTCGCCATCGTGCCGCTCGGCACCAGCAGCGCGGCTTCCTGGCCTACTGTGGCAGCGGCAATTTCCTGCAGCCTATTTACGGTAGGATCTTCGCCGTAAACGTCATCGCCGAGTTCGGCGCGCGCGATCGCCTCGCGCATCTCGGGCGTCGGCAAGGTGACAGTATCGCTACGCAAATCGATCATGGCACGTCCCCCCCCGAACGCCATGTCGGATCTCACTGTCCGACGGGATACACCGAAACGAAATTGCCGTTACTGGTATCTACCTGCTCGACCGCGTTCTCGGTCGTATCGGAGATGTAAAGTGTTTTGCCGTCGGGAGTGAGCGCGCATCCCGAGCCGATATGGCCGTTAACCTGGGTCACGGTCGAAACCTGCTTCTGCGCGAGGTTGATCTTGCGGACCGAATGATTGTCGGAGTCGAGCACGTAGAGAAAGGTACCGTCGGTGCAAAGCGCGCCGGGATTGTTGAACTGCGCCTTGGCGGCGTCGCCTTCGTTGCTGCCCTGTTCACCGGTGCCTGCGAGGATCGAGGTCTCCAGCGACGAGAGATCGATCTTGCGGATCAGCTGGTTGCCGGTGTCGGCGACATAAACGTTCTTGCCGTCGGTCGCGATTCCGCTTGGGTTGTTGAAGGTCGATTTCGAGGCCGGACCATCGGTGTTACCCTGCTGTCCGGCTTGGCCGGCGATAGTTTTCACCGTGCCATCGGCTAGGATGATGCGGCGAACCGTGTTGTTGCCGCTGTCGGCGACAAAGAGCGAAGTGCCGTCAGTTGCGATCTGCGTCGGCAGATTAAAGTGCGCCGCGGTGGCGTGGCCGTCGTCGGAGCCCGAGATGTTGGCGGTGCCGGCGAAGGTCGTCACGTTGCGCGAGGCGATATCGACCTTACGGATATCGGAATTGTTGGTATCGCAGATGTAGAGCGAGCCCGACACGAACACCATCCCGTCCGGGCCGTTGAAACGCGCCGCGTCGCCGATACCGTCGTTGCTGCCGTCCTTGAAGGTCATACCCGCGATCAGTTGGAGCGAATGCCCGACCAGGTCCACGCCGACGATGGTGTTGTTGCGGCTGTTGGCGACATAGAGAATCCGCCCATCGCTCGCGAGACCGGCGGGAAAGTCGAGCCGAGGTCCGGTCTGCGACTGGAGGCCCTCGGGCACCTGCGCGAGCGCGGGTTCGAACTCAGCCGCAATGAAGAGCATCGCGCAAAGGCCCATCAGCAAGCGGATGAGGAATCGGAAGCGTGACATTTCGGACCTCGCTTTCAGCGGGTTAGTGCTCTCCCGGGCGCACCCGGTTACGGGAAAATTGCTTTGACCACTTCGTCGATCGCGCGCTTGCTGTCGGCCTCGTCGGTGAGCGACCAGGTGACGGCGACCGTGGCGGCGCGCCGCGGCGCGATTCCCTGCCTGATCAAATCGCCGGCGTAAATCAACAATCGGGTCGAGACGCCTTCTTCGAGGCCAGAGGCCTTCAGGTGGCGCACCTTCTCGCCCAGCACCGCGAGCTGGTTGGCGATATCGTGATCGACGCCCGACTCGTGCGCGATGATTTCGACTTCCTTATCTGCCGGCGGGTAGTTGAATTCGATCGTCACGAAGCGCTGCCGCGTCGAGTGCTTCAGGTTCTTCTGGATACTCTGGTAGCCGGGGTTGTACGAGATGACGAGCAGGAAGCCGTCGTGCGCTTCGATCGTTTCGCCGCGCTTTTCGATCGGCAGGATACGCCGATGGTCGGAGAGCGGATGGATAAGGACGGTGGTGTCTTTGCGCGCCTCGACGATTTCGTCGAGATAGCAGATCGCGCCGCGGCGCACGGCCTGCGTCAGCGGGCCATCGACCCACACCGTCTCGTCAGCCTGGATCAGAAACCGGCCGACGAGATCGCTGCCGGTCAGATCCTCGTGGCAGGCGACGGTGATGAGCTCGGTCGGACCGTCCTCGAGCACTGAGAGCTTGTGCGCCATATGCTCGACGAAGCGGGTCTTGCCGCACCCGGTTGGCCCCTTGAGAAGGACGGGCAGGCGGGCCTTGTAGGCGGCCTCGAAGATTTCGGCCTCGTCGCCGATCGTCAGATAGTAGGGAGTCGCCGCCGGGTCGAGATGGCGGACTTCAGGGCCTTCAGCTTGCGCTTTGAGCCGCGTGTCGAATTTCTTGAGTTCAATTCCCATCGGGTGCCTTTAAACGAAGGGTCGTAACGCCAGAGCGCGATTCTAAGAGGTTATTGGCCAACCATTCAAGGCAAAGTTACGGCGCAAAAGGGCCTCATGCCGAGCGCCGCTGGTAGGTCGCGGTGCCATCGCGATTGTCTTTGACCTCGTAGCCGCGCGCCTCGATTTCCTTGCGCAGTTCGTCGGCGCGAGCGAAGTTGCGCGTCTTTCGTGCGGCGGCGCGCTCTTCAATCAGCGCCTGGATATCGAGCGGAACCGCGCCGTCCAGTGCCGCCTGCTGCCTACTGGCTAGATCGAGCCCCAGCACGGCGTCGAGCGCGCGGATCGCGCGCCACGCGCCGAAGTCCTTGCGCCGGTAAGACTCGGCGGCTAGATCGCGCGCTACGGCGAGCGCGCGCGGCGTGTTCAGATCGTCATTCAGCGCCTCGCCAAACATATCCACGTATTCGCGCGTCCATTCGCTGGCCTCGACGGGTGCATCGGATGGGACGTTGCGCGCGAACTCGAAGAAGTAGTCGAGGGTGGTTTGTGCCGCGTGCATTCCTTCGTAGCTGAAGACGAGCTCCGAGCGATACTTGGCGCCGAAGCAGAAGAGCCGAAAAGCGAGCGGATGAAATCCCGCCGCCGGCAAATCCGCGAGCAGCGGAAACTTGCCCGCGCTCTTGCTGATCTTCATGCCTTCCTTGCCGACCAGGAAAGCATTGTGAACGAAGTAGCGCACGAACGGCTTGTGCGTCGCACTCTCCGACTGCGCGATCTCGTTCTCGTGATGAATCGGGATATGGTCGATACCGCCGGTATGGATATCGATGGTCTCGCCGAGATACTTCATCGACATCGCCGAGCACTCGATATGCCATCCCGGGTAGCCGCGCCCCCACGGACTGTCCCACTGCATGAGGTGCCCGGGCTGATTCAGCACCCACAGCACGAAGTCGTGCGGGTTGCGCTTGTCGGGTGAATGCTCGAGGCGCTGAGCCGAGTACTGCTCGTCGAGCGTCTGGCGTGAGAGCCGTCCGAGGCTCGCCGGTCCACGATACTTCGCGACGTCGAAGTAAACGCCGCTTCGCCTGACGTAGGCGTAACCGCTCGCGATGATGCGCTGGATGAGATCGATCATCTCGGCGATATGCTCGGTGGCGCGTGATTCTATCGTGGGCGGCTCGATATTCAGCTTGCGGCAATCGCGATTGAAAAGCTCGAGGTAGCGATTCGCGATTTCGAGCGGCGACTTTCCCTCGGCCTTCGCGGTCTTCTCGATCTTGTCCTCGCCCGCATCGTCGTCGCCGGTCAGATGGCCGACGTCGGTCACGTTCATCACGTGCCGTACGCGATAACCATCGAACTCCAGCGTGCGGCGGAGAAAATCCCAGCACAGATATGCGCGCAGGTTCCCCAGATGCTGCGGCAGATAGACCGTCGGGCCGCATGAATAGAGCGAAACGTTGGGCGGATCG
>JASHQJ010000490.1 GCA_030037595.1 Candidatus Binataceae bacterium | reverse complement strand
CCGACAGCGTGAGCCGCACGATCTCGGCCTACGACTACGACCTCGCAAGTGGAACCGTTTCGAACAAGCGGCAATTCGTGGCGATCAAAGGAATGGGTGGCGTGCCCGACGGCGCGACCATCGATGCAGAAGGAAATCTGTGGTCCGCCATCGCGGGCGGCGGCAAGATCGCGTGCTTTAAGCCCGACGGCACGCTCGCGCGGACGGTCGAGGTGCCGGTGCCAATCATCACCAGCGTGATGTTTGGCGGCGACAACCTCGACGTGATGTACGCGACGTCGATCGGCATGAAGACGCTCAACATGGAGCCGGGACCCGATGGCGGCAGCCTCTTCGTGATCAGAGGACTGGGAGTGAAGGGCAAACCCGAACCGCGCTTCGCCGGCTGAGCATTGCGGCTGGAACTATCAAGCCGAATTCGTGAGCACGGCCTGCTAGTAGCCGACGATCGTCTCCCATCCGGGAGTCGGCCTGCGCGTGCGTAAGGACGGATCTCAATTGCAAGGCTTCGTCAAGGTGACGCGCGATATCAGCGAGCAGCGTCGCATCGAGCGGGAATTGTGCGACAGGGAAACTCGCTTTGACTCCTTCTCGCAGAACTTCCCCGGCTTCACCTGCATCGCCGACAGCGAGGGGCGCTTTCGCTACGCCAACTCAAATTTCGAGCAGGCCCTCGCGCCGCAAGCATCGGTACACGTAGGCAAATCGCCGCGAGAATTATTCAGTCCCGAGGTTGCCGAGACGATCATGCGCAGCAACCGCATGGTCGCCTCAACGCGTGCGCCGGTGCTGCTTACCGAAACCATCAATGCGCGCGGCGAGGCCCACCATTACCTGGTCAGCAAGTTTCCGATTCAGACGCAGGATTCGCTGCTTATCGGCGCTGTCTCGATCGACGTCACGGGCCGGATCGAGGCAGAAGCGGAGTTGCATCGCATGCGCGACGAACTCATCGAGCAGAAACGAATCAGTTCCATCGCACAACTCTCGTCCGCCCTGGCGCATGATCTTAACAACGCGCTGAACGCGGTCGCGCTGCGGCTTGGCTCGATTCGCGATCGAGCGCTTCCCGGCCAGCTAAACGACATCGACACGATCTCCGCTCTGGTGGCGAAAGCCGGGCAGAGCGTTGCGCGGGTGCAGGACTTTGTCGGCACGCATCGCGAGGCACACCTGCAGGAAGTCCATCGCTAAGGGTCAAATCGCCGAGGCAAAGGCCGGGAGGAGCAGAAGCGCACGTGGCGCGATGTACTGGTCATCGATGACGACCTTGACGATCTCGAAAGCATGAAGGCGGCACTCGAGTTGCGCGGCTATGATGTCTCGATTGCGTCGAGCGGTGTCGATGCCCTCCAATTGCTCGGCGCGGGAAAGAAGTATGACGCGATCATTCGTGATGTTGGCATGCCCGATATGAACGGATGGGAAGTCGCGTCGCGAATCGCGCAACTCCATTCCGGGGCAAGGATTTACATGCTGACCGCTGGGCCAATGAAATCCCCAAGGATGATCCGCGGCGCAAGCTGGTGGAAGATGTACTCGCCAAGCCGATCGACCTCGCACGCATCGACGGCATCTTGCGGGCCGAAAGCGCCTGACTATGGCATCAAACCTTACGCTTTCAGATACTGGCGGCGGGGGTCGCAAACGAGGATTTCTGCGTTTGGCGCCGCCCCGTATCGCGAACGAATTTCACGGTTGCCCGTGGACTCCATGCCCAGCGAATCCGCTCAAATCGACGACCTGATCACCGGCATCCTCCCGAGTATCCCTGCACGCATCTCGGTCAAGAACGCTGCCGGCGCCTACTTGTACGTGAACCAGCGGCTGATCGACGATTTCGGTCGAGCGCGCGAACGGTGGATCGGCTCAACTGACGAACAGCTCTTTCCCGACCTCGCCCGCGCATACCGCCGAAACGATCTGGCGGTGATGTCAACCGGTCAGCCGCTGCAGACCACCGATCTGGTGGTGCGGCGCGGCGTGCAGGAGTTTGCGTTTGTCCTCAGGTTCCCGCTCGAAATCACCGACCGGCGTCACGTCGGCGCGCTCGCGATCGATCTTACGACGGAGGTATCGGGTCTGATCGAACTTCGGCGCGTGCAGGACCAGCGTTACCACGTCGAGCGCCTGCGCGCGCTCGGCGAACTTGCGTCCGGCCTCGCCCACGACCTGAGCAACCGCCCTGAACGCAGCGATGCTGCGGCTCGACGCCGTGCGTCAGAAGGCCGGCCCCGAGTTGCACCATGACGTCGAGGCCGTGATCAGATCGATCATGAACGCCGCCGAGCGCGTCAAAGGCGTGTGCAACTTCGTGCGCGCCGGCCGCGGCGATCGGCACACCGCAATCGATCTTGCGGCGATGGTCAAGCAAGCGATCGAGATGGTCGAAGTGGTGATGAAGCCGCCGACCCTCTCCGGCGGCAGAATACGAATTGAGTCCGCGCTGCCCGATTCGTTACCCCCCGTCGCTGCCATAGCAACTGCGCTTCAGCACGTCATCGCGAATCTTCTCTTGAACGCGCGCGACGCGATGCCCGAGAGCGGCACCGTTACCATCGCCGCGAAGGTCAGCGACCACATCGAGTTGTCGGTCGCGGACGAGGACGCCGGAATCGCGCAGGAAAACCTGGATCGGATCTTTAGTCCGTTCTTCACGACCAAGCCCACCGGCAGCGGGCTCGGACTTTCCATGGCCAAGGATGTAATGACTCGGATCGGCGGAAGTATTATCGCGCGCAATCGTCAGCAAGGCGGCGCAGAATTTACGCTAAGCTTCCCGCGCGCGGCTTCCTAGATCCGTGATCGTCGAAAGCCACTGCCACATCATCTCGCCGGACCAACACAAGTATCCGCGCGACCCAGGTCCAAGACCGGGCGCGTGGGTCCGCGATCTGTCGGCTGAGGAATTCATCGCCATGAATGATGCCGCCGGCGTCGCGCGCGCTGTTCTCGTGCAGGCGTTCGGCGCTTACCGCTACGACAACAGCTACGTTGCCGACGCCGCCGCGCAGTACCCCAATCGCTTCGTCGCCGTGTGCATCGTTGACGCGCTTCACCGGGACGCTTCGCGGATGCTCGACTACTGGGTCAAGGAGCGTGGCGTCAAAGGACTCCGCGTCGTGACGTGGACTGAGCCCGAGCTGATGCTCGATGACCCCGGCCTCGATCCCTTATGGCAGCGCGCTGCCGAACTTGGCATCCCCGTCTGCGTGCTCACCAATTTTCATCAGGTGCCGCGTCTCAAGCGTGTGCTCGAACGCTACGAAACTATTCCGCTCGCCCTCGATCACCTTGGATTGCCGCGCCTCGAGGACGGCCCGGAGTTTATCCACGAGCAGATAATCTTCGACCTCGCGCGATTCAATAGTTTCTACGGCAAGTTCTCCTCGTGGACTCTCGCCGCTGTCGCGAGAAACGGCGAGCAGGCGCGGCGCGATTTCTTTCGCCGCCTCCTCGATAGCTTCGGTGAGCGGCGACTGATGTGGGGCACCAATTTTCCCGCCAGCAATGATCGCAGCTACCAGGGGTTCGTCGAGTACGCGGAACAGCAGCTTGCGTTCCTACCCAAGGAAGAGCGGCGATGGATCTTCGGTGAAACCGCGCTCAGCCTGTGGCCGGTGCTACGTTGAACTGATCGGCGTCCGAAGCGATATGGAACGTCGCCGGGCCCGCCGAACGCGGCATGCGTTTGAACCTAGAAAGGCGGCGAGCCTTGCTGCCGCCAGGTCTCGCTGATCTGATTGTCCGCGTTCGTATTGTTGAGCACTACGATGCGGCCCGAATCCGCGATCGCAAGGCTCTGCGTGTACTTCCCAGAGCATCCCTGAGTGGAGGAGCTGAACATAAACGAAGTAGTCCCGCTCCCGTCAGGGTTAACCGTATAGGTGCCCGTCGACTCGACGTCGGTGCAGGGACTGCCGTTGAACACAAAGGACTCGTGACCGCGGATATGGCCCGCGCCGTCGGCGGTGATAACTGCGGTACCGGCGATGGGCAACGGCGTACCGTCTTCGATTACCGTACCCTGGAACGTGGTCGCGTAACTCCCCTTGATGCTGCCCTGGGAGAATCCGCCGCCGGCGCGAGCGCTTGCGGCACACAGCATCACCATCGCGCACACAGCCGCAAGTGCCATACTCACTGTAACTTTCATGCTACCCATGGTTGCGACGCTAGCGCGAAATTGGAATGGGCTCAATCAATGATTTGTTACGCTGGTGCCGCTGCCACGCTGAGTTGATCAGCGCCGGGCAGGATATGGGACATCACCCGGTCCGCAAAACGGCGGCCTGAGCTCGACGAGCGCTCCGCCCCTTTTCGCTGCGGCCAAACTCATTCCGCGTTCTACCGCCTTCAGGTTGTTTCGAGAACTATGCTCGACTTTTTTATCCCGCTTGACATGTGAGCCGCGTTGGCTTACGGATCGCACACTCGGTGAACGGGAAGCCGGTGGAAATCCGGCGCTGCCCCGCAACTGTGAAGGGCGACAACGACCCCTTGAAGCCACTGCGAAAGCGGGAAGGCGGGTCGAAGGAAGAACCCCAAGCCAGAAGACCGGCCGAGCGATTCTTGACAGTTTGCCTTCCGCGGGGAAGGTGGATTGGCGGGCCGATTGCTTTCGACGACCTTTCGAATTCAATTGCGCGCTTGAGCCAAGGTCACGAACCCGTGGTTGGCAACTCTCTACGCGGGTGGAGAATTGCATATGTCGCGTGTTCGTCTCGGCTTGATCGTCTTCGCAGTACTTCTCGGATTGGAAGCCAGTGCGTTAGCTCAGTCCACAACTTTCGGTTCGTCAAAAACGGCTTCCAGTTCTACGCCGGCTGCTACTCCTTCAATGGCGCAGAGCGCCCCACAGAGTGCCAACCAGAAGAACAAATCCGCAAAGAACAAGCAGCAAACAAAACCGACCAAGTTGGCCGATGTCGTAATTACCGCCACGCGTATAACTCAGCCGGTCAGTCAGGTCGGGACGACTGTCACGGTCATCAACCACCAGCAAATCCAGAATCAAAAGATCTTTCAGAGCAGCGATGCGCTCCGGCAAGTACCCGGAGTGATAGTTACGCAAAGTGGCGGGCCGGGCACGATTACCGACGTTTCAATACGCGGCTCGAGCAGCGATCAGGTGCTTACTCTTCTCGATGGTGTCGAGGTCAACACTGGAGGGTCTGGCTCGTTCGACTTCTCGAATCTGATGACGGACAACACCAGCAGAATAGAGGTGATACGGGGAGCTGGAGGTTCGCTATACGGCTCGTCAGCCATCGGTGGAGTCATCAATCAAATCAGTCAAGAAGGCACAGGGCCCGCAAAATTCAGCCTACTTTCCGATGGTGGCAATTGGGGAACGACGCGTCAGATAGCTACGGCGAATGGCGCCTACGAACGGTTAGGTTATTCAGGTTCGGTATCCTACTACTCCACAGGTGGATTTCAATCAATCAACAGCAGCTACGACAATCTCTCCTTAACCTCAAGACTCGACTATCACCTCACGGACGACACTGTTGCGAGATTCTTCGGTCGATATACCTTTGCCGACGTCCAACTTCCGGAGTTTTCCAACGATGATCCGGGCGCACCCCTCGATCCTACTGCTCACCAGAGAACTGAATTCATGCTTTACAAGGGTGAAATCGATAGCAATCTGACTGACAAACTTCTCGTCAGATTCTTCGGCTCCTACGTTCGCGATGAACTCAGGATCAACAAGACGCCCAGCCCCGGACTGCCCAATGGCGAATCTGACGACATTCCTGATGAGATCTGGGGCAGCAACCTGGAAGCAGTCTATACCTGGATGGAAGGTTTCGACACCCTCGCCGGATTCGACTTCAAGTACCGATGGGGTCGGGATGGTGACAATTCCACCTTTCCGGGTTCGAAGCCCTCGATTACCGTGTTCACCGCGGATCGCGAAGAGTATGCCGGCTACCTGCAGCAGCAAGGTCGTTTCTTCGATGGCCGTGTTCTGGTGACGGGAGGATTTCGCGTCGACGGAAATAGCCAGTTTGGCAAGGAGGTGAGCCCGGCCTGGTCAGTCGCGCTGCCTTTCGATCAATACGGAGTCATTCTTCGCGGAAGCTACAGTGAGGGCTTCGAGGCACCAACCTTCGATGAGTTGTATTTCCCCGGCTTCGGTAATCCAAATCTTCAGGCGACCACCTCGAGCGAATGGGATGGCGGAATCGAGAAGCGCTTCGGCGAGTATGCCGACATAACGACCACCTATTTCTCGCGTCGTATTCACGACCTTGTAGTTGATGTTCCCTGTACTCCGACACCCGGTTCCTGCGAATTCGGCATTGAGCCGCAGAACGTGGGACGGACTGATACGCAGGGGGTCGAAGTGGTTCCGTCCTTCTATCCATTCAAAGGATTTTCTCTCAGCGGTAATTTCACTGCACTGGATTCGACCCACAGACCATTAGTATCCGGTCTTCAACAGACCCGAGTGCCAAAGCACTCAGCTTCCGCGGTCGCTCAGTACAAAATCTCGAACTTGTTCCTTTTTGGCGATCAATTCACCTCCGCATTGTTCTATCAGTTCGTCGGAGACCGGCAGGATATCGACACCCAGGCGCCATTTGCCGACCATAACCACAGCAATTATCAGCTTTTCAATTTGACCCTTTCCTACATGCTTAGGCAGGACTATGTCCCTCATCTGCGGGAGGAAGAGGCCTTCGTCCGCATCCAGAATCTCTTCGACCGCAACTATTCGCAGGCGTTTGGTTTCCCAGCCCCGCCGATCAACTTCGAGGCCGGTATCAAACTCGGGATGTGATCCTCGGCAGCGGTCCCGAAGAACGAAGCAGCGGGAGTGTTGGATTCTTGGCGGACGCAGCAGGACTTGAACCTGCGACCCCTGCATGTGAGTGTGGACAGGCCGTTTTCGTCGGTATTTCTCGGTAACGCTCCATATTGCTCAGAAGCATGCGGGACAAGCGGTTCGGCGCGTCTGAATCGGAGATCGAGAGCTACGGATCGATGCCGACATTTGTGGAGAGTCCCCACCCACTGTTTCCGAGCGGCGAACCCCGCCCCAACCCCCACCGCAGCCTCAAGGTAGCAGATGAAGAATTCCGACCAACTTTCAGGAAAAAATCAAGCAAGCAGCGACAGTCCCAGCGGAAATGAAAAGGGACCTGCCCTTCAATGCGTCACGCAGTTCGTCGTGATGCCAGCGTTCGTGCAGGTGGTAAAGACGGGCTGGCTGGGCACCCACGGCGGAGCCAGATAGTCAGTTACTGGGGCTTGATTGATTACCTGCGACCCCTTTCGCGTGGCCCTGCGCCGGCCAGGACTCGGACTTCCTGCAAATGGCCTGAAACGCAGAGATCACCTACGGTTACAAACGACCCTTCGGGTCTCGTTTTCCCGGAACATTCAAGGCCGCAACAGCGTGCGAGCCTCGCCCGTGAGTTTGTAACGCGCGCAGTCCAGGAGATGATCAGGCGGCCGTGTGCGGGCCTGGATGTCATTGCCGGCGCCACGACTTGTTGCCCGCGCTCGAAGTCATGCTAGCGACGCGGGAGAATGACATGCGCAACAAGCAGACAAAGCTCGGCAAGGAATACGATGCTCCAGACGAAGAGCGGCTCAGATGGCCGAAACGCAGTTGATGGGAGGCTGACGCGCGGCGCGGCAATGATATTTGGGGGGAGGGTTCTCGGTCGATATGAGCGCTCGCCAGGTAGCCGCACTCGCCTTGATCGGTTGGTATCTGCTCCTTGCTTTCAGTCGATTGTGACATTCGACCAGGTGGCTTCAAATGGATCCCACCAATCATACACGTTGTTGTCCGGATGGAAGCAAGTGACGTTTTGTTAGGAACGCGAGCAGCGAGAAGGGCCGAACCTTTCGAGTACCCCCCCTGGTCGCGCTGGCGCACCGGGAATAACGCCCAGCTCGCATCGGTAGATAGAATCGCCGGGAGCCGTATCAGATGATGCTCGCGCTCGCTTCCAGAGCGAACGCAGCGCCAAATCGAAAGCTCTCGGTTCAGCGAGGGATATAGAACGATATGCCCAGCACCGCGCCGCCTGGTGAATTAAGTGAAATGTCTTTGCGCTCGGTATGGCCATTCGAGAAGTGCGTGTATTGATAACCGAGGTACATGGCCGTCCGCGACGAGGCGAACCATTCTGCACCGAATCCCGCCTGCATGATGAACATGAACGGACCGGTGAGCCCCTTAACCTTGACATCGGTACCGCCTACGCCGCCGAGCCAATTGACCCAGGGGACGAACGGTCCGAAGCTGAGGCCCGTAAAATGGTAGCGAAGATCGAGAGCACCGCCGCCATAGTTCTGGCTCTGTGAACTAAAGCGCATGTAGACGGGCTCGAGACCCGTCTCCAACGAGCCATCAATGAGTCGAAGTCGAGTATGAAACGGAACGAAGGGCAGCAGCGAAAATCGCGCGCCGAAGTTCCATGCGTTGAGATAACCGTTGGTGGCGAGCCGACCGAAGTGGTTGAAGCCGCCCTCTGCGGAAAAGACCATCGTTTCTTTCACGAATGGATCGTCAGCCCACGCAACACGCGGCAATGCGATAAGCAATCCAAGAGCCGCAATGAGGAGACCGGATCCGCGCACGAATCACCTCGATTATTCGTGGCATTATCGCACCAGCGACGGCCAACACAAAGGGTCTAAACTCACCCTATCATAAACATTGGAGATGTCCGGGGCATAAACATTTAAAGATGTCCGCGGTGCGGGCTATGGCCGCGCGATGGAGCAGAACGAGCGGCGAGTGTGGCGGGAGGCGCGGGCGATGACGCGGCGGCAGCTGATCACCAAGGCGATTGCCGGGCAAATAAGCTGGGCCCAGGCGGCCGATATCGCGGGCGTGAGCGTGCGGCAGATGCGGCGCATACGCTATGTGATCGAGCGCCACGGGCTATCGGCGGTGATGGATCAGCGCGGCGGGCGACCGCGGCGCAAGCGGATCTCGGCCGGCACGATAGCGATGCTGGTGCGGCTCAAGCGCGACATCTACGCGGA
>JASHQJ010000489.1 GCA_030037595.1 Candidatus Binataceae bacterium | reverse complement strand
TGAGAACGATCCCAGCAGGCCCGCGACAAAGAAAAATGTGCCCGCAGCTGCGACCGACATGTTGAAGCGCTTGAACAGCCATAGCGCCAGCAACGACTGCACGACGAAGCCGCCGCCGAACGCGTCGAGGCTGAACAGCGCGGACAGCCGGATGACCACGCTGCGCGAGGTCGCGAGCGGTTTAAAGTGGGCAGGCGGTGGTCCCGATTCGACCGCCTGCGACAAGGTGAAATAGACGATCGCCGCAAGGAGTGCGATCGCGCAGTATACGAAGAATCCGATGCGCTGGGCTCCCGCCGGCGTCCATCCGAAGCGCGGTGCGATTGCGACCGGCAGTCCACTGGCGAGCGCTCCCAGAGCGCCTGCCAACGCACCCGCAACGTTGTAGATTGCAAAGATCGCGGTCAGATCGCGCGTCGCAACGGTGTCCGCCAGGGCCGATTGCTCGACTGGCAAAAACAGGCTGACGTCGCCGGCCGAAGGGTTCAGCGTACCGACGAACGCCACGACGATGAGTGCGATGAAGCTCGTTACAAAAGCGAATCCGAAGCCGGTCAGAAACATCAACACCGCGGCCGCGAGGAGCAATCGACGTTTGCCGAGCCGATGGCTCAGCAGTCCCACCCAGAGCGTGAGCGCGGCCGAGCCGAGCAGCGTGGCGAATACGATCGCGCCGATTTGCGTCGAGCCGAGCCCGATCGCCGTGAGATAGCTCGGCAACAGCACACTTACCGCACCGTCGGCGAAGCCGCGAAGCGCACGCGATGTGAGCAAGCGTTCGGCGTCGGGCGTAGCGCTCGGCGGCAGCAGTCTGTCATGAAATGCCATCGATGCGCTGGTTATCTACCTTGCGACAAGCCCGCTCTCAACCGCATTCTCGTGACTTGCGCTTTGCCTGCCGAGCCGAATCTCGCGTAGGCTCGAAGGCATGGATATGAGGCGTGTACAGTCCTTCGTCGACGAGCAATGGGAGCAAACCATCGTCCCGGAATTAACCGAGTATATCCGTATCCCCAACAAATCGGTCGCCTTCGATCCCGAATGGGCCGCGCATGGCCACATGGACAAGGTCGTGAAGCGCTTCGAGGCGTGGGCGCGGAAGCAACCGATCAAGGGCATGACGGTCGAGATCGTGCGGCTTGCGGGCCGCACGCCGCTCGTCTTCATCGATATTGCCGGCGCCTCGAACGATTGCATCCTGCTCTACGGCCATATGGACAAACAACCCGAGATGGCTGGATGGCGTGACGGGCTCGCGCCGTGGACTCCAGTGCGCGAGGGCGATCGTCTCTACGGCCGTGGTTCGGCCGACGACGGCTACGCGATTTTCGCGTGCCTCACGTCAATTGCGGCGCTGCAGGTCGGGTCAATTCCGCACGCGCGATGCGTCGTGCTGATCGAGGCCTGCGAGGAGAGCGGCAGCTTCGATCTGCCGGCGTACATCGATCATCTCGCGCCGCGTATCGGGAGGCCGAGCCTCGTGATCGCCCTCGACTCCGGGTGCGGCAATTACGAGCAACTCTGGTGCACAACCTCGCTGCGCGGTCTTGTCGGCGGCACGCTCAAGATCCACGTGCTCGGTGAAGGGATGCATTCGGGTGACGCCGGCGGAATCGTGGCCGATAGTTTTCGGATTTTGCGCCAGCTACTAAGCCGCGTCGAAGACGAAGCGACGGGCGCGATCAAGCCAAAAGAATTCCACGCCGAGATTCCGGAAGAACGCCGCGCACAAGCGATCGAAACCGCGAACGTGCTCGGCGAAGATATCTACCGCAGGTTTCCGTTCGTCTCGCGCATGCGCCCGATGAGCGATGACCTGACCGAGCTAGTGCTGAATCGCACCTGGCGCCCGGCCCTGGCAGTAATCGGCGCCGACGGATTGCCGCCCGCGGAAAATGCGGGAAATGTGCTCCGGCCATCAACTACGGTTAAGCTTTCGGTCAGGCTGCCGCCGACATGCGATCCCAAACTTGCGTTGGTGAAGCTCAAGACAATTCTCGAGAGTGATCCGCCGCACGGCGCTCAAGTGTCATTCGAAGCGAACTGGGGCGCTCGCGGGTGGGACGCACCTCCGCTCGCGCCGTGGCTCGAGCGCTCCCTCGATACCGCCTCGCGCGAGTTCTTCGGCAAGCCACCGGCATACATGGGCGAAGGCGGGACGATTCCATTCATGAGCATGCTTGGCGAGCGATTCCCCGAGGCGCAATTCCTGATCACGGGCGTGCTCGGACCACACGCCAACGCGCACGGCCCCAATGAATTTCTTCATATCCCGACGGGCCGTCGCGTAACCGGCTGCGTGTCGCGCGTGATCGCCGATCACTTTCAGCGGACGAAGTAATCCGCGCGCTACTGGAGCGAGAGATCGGCGCGCGTGGTCGTTCCCTGCTTGACGTCGTCAGCGTTGAGCTTGGGCGCGAGGATAAAGAGGCGCGCCGGCGGCACCTTGGTGCTGAGAAATTCGCGCACGGCGTTGGCCCGTGCGTCGGCAAGATGCTGCAGGTCGGCATCGGTGACCTTGGTGTTGGTTACCATCAGCTTCTGCATCTCGTCGGGGGGCAATGATTTCTCGAGTCCGATCGCGTTGCGCGGTTTGGGGAAGTCAGCGGCCGAATAGGCGCGCTTCAGGTATTTGTCGCGCTCAGCCGGAGTCAAAGCTTGGTTCTCGCTCCGGCCATGGCGGCTCTTGTCGGCCTGCGCCTCGATCGCGTCATCGACCATCGCCACCTGAAGCCCGGGACGATCCAACTTTGGATCGACGCGGCCCGAGATGTTCACGCTGAGCGACTGGCGCTGCTGCAGAGCGTTCGCGATCGCGGTCAACTGATTTTGCGCGTCCGGAGTGAGCTTCGACCGTCCCGCATCGAAGGCCACGTACGACAGATCTGCGTTCTTGCCGCCGACCGCTCCCACAGCCGACGCGAGCAAGGAGAACGGCGAGGTCACCGCCTTCACGAGGATGTTTTCGAGCGCGCTCCAGATCACGCCGCCGATTGAGAATTGCGGATCGGAGAGCGACCCCGACACCGGCACGTCGAGATTTATCTGGCCCTTGGAATCTTTCAGGATCGCGACCGCGAGCCGAATCGGCAGGTTGCGCGCAGTAGAATTCTGCACGCGATCGCCGAACGTCAACTGATCGAGCAGGATGTGATTCTCGGCCTTGAGCTGGCCCTGGTTGAGTATGTAGTGAACGTCAACGGTCAGCGTGCCTTTCTCGATTGGATAGCCGGTGTACTTCGTCGTGTACGGTGTGAGGCCGGTCAGTTCGATCGCGTCGGCCTTGGCCTTGATATCAACCGAGGCCAGCGGCGCGAGCGGGTTGATCGATCCGCTGATATTGAGGGGCGAGCTGCCGTTGACCTGCCCCTGCAGTTCGACGTCGGCGGGTTCGGTTGTCTTGGTGCCGAACGCGCCGACCTTTCCTCCGATATCGCTCAGATCAGCGGAATAGTTCGGCTTGATGAAATCGTCGGTGTAATCGACTTTGCCTTTTTCGAACGTGATACCGCTGACCAGGATATCCGCCTCGATCGGATGCGCTTCAGGAGTCGGAGCGGCCGCCGCCGGTGACGGCGAAGCCTGCGGCGTCGGCGCCGGCGCGACGGGAGTCGTGCCGGGCTGGCCCTCGGCTCGTGTCAGCGACTTCGGCGCCTGCTGCGGATTCGCCATGATGTCGCTCAGGTTCAGCTTGCCGTTGCTGTTCAGGATGATGCGCGCGTAGAAATTGTCGAGCGCGATTCCGCCGACGTGGACCTTGGGCGGTCCACTGCCGAGATCGGCCTCGATGCGGCGGAGGCTCAGCGCCTCCCATTTCAGGAATTCGTCACCGGTCAGCTTGTCGAGCACGTAAAGATCGCCGACCGTCACGTCGCCGCCGTACCTGATCTTCATGTCCTGGCCGTCTTTGGTCACCGCGACCTTGCTCTTCGTCGTGAGCGCTACGCGGCGTATGACGGCGTTGAGCTTGCTGCTCGCATAAGCGCCCGCGGCTGAAATGTCGAGGCGGTTCGTTTCGATGTTCAGATTTGCCTTCAGGGGATCGATCGCAGCATCGCCGTCAATCTTGAAGGTGCCGCGGCGATTCAGAGTGCCATCGACCGCGATGTTGATCGGTTTCGCGAAATCGCTCGAGATATTCTTCAAGTTGATATTGAGCGGTGAAACCGCGAGCCGGACCAGCGTTCCCTGCGAGCGATCCTCAACACGCGCATCGGTCTTTTCGATCGCGACCGACTCAACCGTGTATTGCCACTGCGGAGCGCTCGGCTGCGCGACGGTAGGTGCAGCTTCGTGACGACGCCGGCGCGGCGCGCGCCTTCTTCGTTCGTGCGCGCGAGCCGGGCGCGGCGGCGCTTCGGATTGGCGCATAAGCGACAGGAGGCTCAGCCGACCGTTGCGCTCGCGCTGCACGAAAACTTTGATTCCGTCGCCGCTGACCTGCTTAACGGCGATCAGATGCTGTCCCAAATCGAACTGGTCGAGCGTGATGCCGAAATGCGACCACGCGAGCGGAGGCTCTTTGTCGCGCGGCCCGCTCACCGCGAAGTTGTCGAGCGCCACGTCAGCGGGAGCCGCATGAACGTTGACCTGTCCGCCGCTCGGTCCGGCCTGGACTGTCACATGCGCCGTCAACTTTCCTGAATCGAGCGAACCCGCCAGCACCGACTGCGCGAAGTTTTGCAGGCCGTGCAGGTCGATTTTCTCGGCTGAGATGTTTGTGGTCACGCTCTGCTTCGGAACATCCACCGCTCCCTTTACATCGAGCGTGCCGCCAGTGCGAAGCGTCGCCGCGACTTCGAACGTGGCGGGAATCTGGCCTTGGGTGCGCAGGTTGTTGATCGAGGTGTGAATCGCGTCGAGCTCGAGCACCGAAGGCTTGGCCGCGCTCAAATCGGTTACGGTCACAGAGCTGCCGACCATCTCGAAGGAATTGATAGCCGCGTCGAACTGCTGCGCCTTGGCTGCCGGTGTCGCCTGCGGAGACGAGGCCGGCGTAATCGGCGGCGCGGCCACCGCGATTGGCGGCGCTGCGATCGTCGAAGCCGCCATTGGCGGGGCCGCGGCGGCAGGAGTCGGAACCACAGCCGGAGTCGGTGCCGAGGGCGGTGGGCTTGCCATCAGTCCGGCGAGATTCGTCGTGCCGTCGTGATTGCGAACGAGATTGGCCTTGAGGTTGTCGATTCGTATCGAATCCAGGTAAGCGACGCGCGCAAGCGGCTCGACGTCGTTCATCCGAACCTCGAAGTGATCGAGGCCGAGCACCGGCGCGTCAGTGGCATCCCGAACATCGAGTTGATCGAGCGCGACAGCGCCGTTCACGCGGATGACGGGTCCCTTATCGGCGCGGACGAAGTGCACCAGCACGTCCATCGAGAGTGCTCCCGACGCCATCTTCGCCTTGATCGTCTTCGGCGCATACGCCATGTAGGCCGGCAGCTCGAACGCGTGCAGCCGAAGATCGATAACCGAATCGAGCGTCGAGCCGAACGGTTTGGTCTCGCCCAGAATCAGGACCGGGCGGCCATCGACCAGCATCTGGAGAAGCGGCTGGACGACGACGTCGAGGTCGGCTTTAAAATTGGCGATAAATGGAATGCCGAGCCGGATGCGCTCGATCGAATGCTTCTGTTCCGTGACTTTGTCGTCGAGCTCGACGTCACCTTGATCGACCAGGATGTTCGAGACCGCGAACCTGAGGGGCTCGCCTGGCTTCGCTGCGGGCGGTGGCGGAGGCGCCGAACTCTGCATCAGGTCCGAGAAATTGAACGTTCCGTCGGACTCGCGCACGAGGTGAATCGACGGACTCTCTACCGTCAGCTCTTTCACGATCGGCGCCAGGTGTAACAGCGAGGACCACGAGACTCGAACGTTGAGGCTCCCGAGATCGACGAATGGATCGCTGCCCGTGCGATTGCCGACGTGGAGGCGATCGATCCTGAGACGAAGCGTGTAGAGATTGAAATAGATATCGCCGACTGTGACCGGGCGATGGATCGTCGTAGCGACGCGGCCGGTCAGGACGTTCCGCAGCACCGCGGGGACGGCGAAGAAGGTCGAAATCCCGAGGACCAGGATAATCGCGATTACGATGATGGCGATTTTGCGGGTTCGGCGCGAAGTTCCGATCGCCGCCGCACGATCGATGACCGATCGAGCACGCTCTGCGCCCAGCATGGGGACATCGCTCATAGGTGCCGCTTCGCGTCCGCGCTAAACCGCCGCTGCATTTTCGCCATCCGATATAGCATTCCGATCTATCTTGACGAAACGAACTCGGCCGCAAAGGTGCTGCAGTTGTCCGAAGGTCAAATTTTCACGTAAGTTGACGGCGTGCGCGCAAAGGTGGGCGACGTTCAGCTCTTCTTCGACGTCGAGGGTCCGAAGCTTCGGCCACAGGGTCCCGCGATGCGCGAGGTGCCGACGCTTCTGCTGCTTCACGGCGGACCCGGCGGCGATCACTCGTCATTCAAGCCCGCCTACTCGGCGCTCACCGACGTCGCGCAGGTGATCTACCTCGACCACCGCGGCCAAGGCCGCAGCCACCGAAGCACGCCCGAGCGGTGGAACCTCGCGCAGTGGGCCGACGATGTGAAGCTCTTCTGCGATACGGTCGGCATCGAACGGCCGATCGTGCTCGGGCTTTCGTTCGGCGGCTTCGTTGCGCTCGCGTACGCGACCCGCTATCCGGACCATCCCGCGAAACTGATTCTATGCTCGACGCGCGCGGGTCCACCCGAGCCGGACCGCGAGATCGAAGTCTTCGAGCGCCTCGGCGGTCCCGCGGCGGGAGCGGCGGCTCGAAAATATCTGACCGGCAACTCCATCGATGCTGACGCGCTGCGCGATTACGCGCGGCTATGCCGTCCGCTCTACACACGCGTGCCGTACGATCCCAATCGCGACATCAGGCAGGACTGGAAGACCGACGTGTTGCGTCATTTTCGCGAGACCGAGGACTATACCTTCGACTTTGTCGCGGAGCTTAAGCGCATTAAATGTCCGACGCTGGTGCTGGTCGGCGAGGACGATCCGATCACACCACCCTTCTATTCCGACCAAATTGTCGCCGCGATGCCGCCCGGGCTCGCGCGCTACGAACGCTTCGCCAACGCGGGACATGGTATCGCTGCCGACGCGCCCGAACGCTTCTTCAACGTGATTCGCGAGTTTATTTCAAATGGTCAGTAGTCAGCGTATCAGCGACTGACCATTGGCATTGACTGCCTGGCCGCGGCGGCTGTCGCAGCAGGTTGCGCGGGATTCGGTCCGTAGCCTGCCGCGAGAGAATCGCGCAGCGTCTTGTCATAGCCGTAGATGTCATTGAAGAAATGCACTTCGCCGTCGGGTTCGACTACGGCCGTGTTATAGATGATCAGCACCGGAATTGGCTGCGGAAGATTGACCTGCAAGGTATCGGTGCCCGCAATCGTGGCGTTGACGCGCGCGGCATCCCAACCGGGATTGTTACGCAGCACCCAGGTCGCAAGCTCGGCGGGGTTCTCGACGCGGATGCATCCGTGGCTGAAATCGCGGCGCGCCTTGGCGAACAGGCTCATCGCGGGCGTACCGTGCAGATAGACGTTGTAGTCGTTGGGAAATATGAACTTGACCGGGCCGAGCGCGTTCTTCTTGCCGGGCTTCTGCCTGATCGCGTATGCGCCCGAGCGCAGCCCGCGCAGGACGCCGTCCGTGATGGCGCCGTCGGTAACGAAGTTGCCGCTGGAATCGACGACCTCGAAGTCGTTTTCCGCCAGGTAGTCGGGATTACGAGCTATCTTGGGAATCATCTCGGCACGTTGAATCGAAAACGGCACGTTCCAATACGGATGAAAAATGACGTACCGCATGTAGTCGGCGAAGACCGGCGTCTGCCGCCCGAAGGCCTTGCCGACAACGACTTTCATGCTGATGAACGGAGCCGGCTGCCGGCGCATCGTGCGCAACCTGAACTCCGGCAGATTGACCACGATCGGGGGCTGCGGGAAGCTTGAGGGAATCCACCGGTAGCGCTCGAGCGCGTACTGCAATTGCCGCACGCGGTAGCTCAGCGGGCGATTCAGCTCGGTCACGGTACCTTTGCCGAGCACGCCGTCCTGCTCGAGGCCGTGACGCTTCTGGAAGTGTTTCACGCCCTCGACGAGCGGGCCGCCATACACGCCCTTGATCGCTGACAGGTCAGTGTTGGGCGGCAGGTCGCCAAGCTGGCTGAGCCGTGCCGCCAGATCCATCGCGGCGGGATACTTGGAACCCGGATGAATCGACGCGGGCGGAATCGGCAGCGGCTTCGTGTCACCCTCGGCCGCAATTTTGAGATACATCGCGAGAGCATCCTTTGCGCGCGCATAGCCGGCGTACTGCGGTTGTACCGAATCGATCACGCTCTGCATGTTTGCGGCCGGCAAAACCCGGTTGCGCAACACCGCGGCCACGTCGAACTTGCCGGGCATCGGTTTGAATGCGATCTTGGCACGCTCGCTCGTCGGGCGGCCGCTGTGCAGGTCCGACAGAAAGCGCATCGCGGAGACCGTCAGCGCTAGGTCGAAGCGCGCTAGGGTGTCGCTCGATGGCGGCGAGGGCATGGGCTGCAGGGCAGCAACTCGCGTGTCCCATCGCGACGCATCATAGTCCTCTGGATTCAATCCTTCGCCGGTAGCCTGCTTGAACTGCGCGATTAACGCATTCGCCTGCAGAATTGGAGAACCATTCGACGTCCAGGCGAGATGGTTTCCGCCCGCAGCGTAAAAGTCGCGCACGCGATCGCGATAGTCGGAGAAGTCGGGCCATCGAAGGTCGGCGAGCTTCCCCGATTCGATGAGGGCGAGAAGTTGAGCCTCGGCCGGGGTCGTCGAGGCGGCCGAGGCCGGCGTCGATACAGGGGCGGAGGCAGCAGGAGATTCCGCGGCATGCGTTTCCAAACGAAGCGCGAGGATACACAACACAAGAATCACCGGTGTGGAAAGGTATAGCCAGCGACGCGCCCGCCGCCGCACTAAACCTGATGGCCGATCGGAGGCCTTCGAACCAGTCATAACCAGCTTTAGATTATACGCCGCGCTCTGCTTCGGCATCGGTTGCGTCGACACGATAGCCGAGTCTGAAGTTTACCTCAGCCCGGCGGCGTCAATTCTGAACGGATTTGGCGGATCGCGATGCGAAACTAGCGGACTAGAGCTGCTCGCCCTGTTTGAAGACCTTCCAGGCGCACTCGTAACAGAAGGGTAAAACTTCAAGCTCGTCGTCGTCGTTCCGGAGCACAAGCAGCACTCCGCCCATCTTCTCGGTGTCGTGCTGGGCGCATCGGCGGCATCGCTGACCCGCCAGCCATCGCTTGATGACTTCTTGTGGCGGTTTGGAGCTCGAGCGAGAGGCAGTAGCTGGCCGATTCATCTCAGATTTTCAGCAGAGACGCAGGAAAGACGCGTGCAAAATTAAAGCAACATTCTTAACAAATTCTTACATTAAGAATCATATAAGGCAAATGCGCGATGCGCCGTCGATCTGAACGCTCGTTGGTCTTTTTTTGTAATGAAGTTTAAAGCGAAGTCTGCAATCGATGATAGAAAGTCACCACGTCTTAGTAATTAGACAACCATTCAAGCATTTTTGACTTCAAACGGCAGTTTTGTGCCATTCTGTGATCCACTACGCTGAGCGATAGTTCCTATTGCCACTTCTTAATAGTTATGATTTCCTTCCATAAGTAGTCTTTAGTCCTCTTGGGCTTTTATGCCTGCGAACAGTCGTCGTAAGGGTACAGCCACGTCCGATGCCCCACCTCCTTCGCAGAGAGCGGAAATCATTACGATGAGCGAGCTAGCGTCGTACCTCAATTGCCACGAGGCGACGATTCGCAGACTGCTTCAGAAAGGGGAGATTCCCGGTTTCAAACTGGGCAGCGATTGGCGCTTCAATCTTCGCTCTATCGAAGAGTGGCGAAAGAAACGAATGACGAACAAGCCCGCTACCTCCTGAATGCCGAGCGGTCTGGCTCGCGACCGCGTATTGACTCTGCAGGGTCCCAGGTCCGGCGTTCTGAACGGCACCTCGATCGGCTCAGGGGGGAAAAGTGGATCCGGCCGCGCGGGCCGGGTTTAAAGCCGAGAGCTGGCCGCTACTAACGGTCTTAATTGCCTGCAAGATGTACATTTTGCTAGGGTCTTGAATCGTCTCGAAGAGCGTCGAACGGAGGAACCACTCAACGTGGAACTAGCCAACCAGGTCCTTACCGTGCGGCAACTCGCCGACTATCTGCACTGTCACACTTCTACAATCTATCGCCTGTTGCGGGAGAATGGGTTGCCAGGCTTCAAACTCGGCAAGTCGTACCGCTTTGTACTGTCCGATATCGAGACGTGGGTTCATGACCTCGAACGCAGGCCGGGCAAACATACGGTGCACGGCTCGATGAATCGGCCGAAGAACAAAGCGGCGCGGGCGGCGAAGTAACGGACCACGAGCCGCTCCAGCGACCGCGTCAGAAAATCAAGCCCAGCGCGTCGCCGATCAATCTGAACGGAAAGAGGATCACTGTCCCGACCGCGTGAAAAACCGAGCCGACTACGCTGTCCGGTTCATCGCTCATGGTTGTGGTCGTCGTCGTCTCTGTCGGCGGCGAGGAATCATCGCTGTAGGCCGGAGTTGTCGTCGTTTGTGTAGTTTGGGTTTCCTGGTGCGTGGCGCAAGCAGAAACGCTGACCAATGCGAGGAGCGCCACGATCGCCGTTAGACTTTTTGATGCGGATCTCTTCATAGCAATCAATGTCCAAATCGTTTTCGGTCTCGTCCGTGCGAAGACCGTGCACGGCCGCGGTGGTGCTCCAGGGCAGCGAACGAGCGGTCCTGGAGCCATCGGACCAGGCTGCCTGCGCGATCGATCATCTTTGCCAGGCGCACGATATCGCCTTCGCTGCGGGCGCCGTTCGGCTGCCATCTGAGCAGCGCGAGCCTGAGCGCGGCAGCGTTGAGGATGTCATTGATTTCAACGCTGAACTCATATGCGAACCGTGCAAGCGAATTTTCGGTACCGCGATCCAAAACAGATCGACGCCCGGTCTCGGAGTCGGACAAGTGTCCAGGCGTGCTCAGGGGCGGGCGATGTTTCTCCATCTCGGACATGGTGTTTCATCCGTCATGTCGCCGGAGAGCCTTGTCCGCTTGGTAATCGCGGGGTTCAAAAGATTTGTCCTCGATGCCCCGTAAATTCGTGAGAAGTCCGACAAGATATCCGCGCTATCAAAGCGAATTCGCCTCTCCGCCAAAGAACGGCAGCAAGAGCGAGACCATTGAAAAATTCCAGTATCTGCAAGGGATTTGAGCCGGCGATCGAGGACTTTAAGGGTAAATTATTCCACTGACGGGTGACCTATCAGGGCATCGCGCAGGAAATTACCTCGCCGGCGAGGCAGCCGACGTTGTCTCGGGAAGCGGCTTCAGCAGAATCGAGGCTTTGACAGCCAAGCTGTAGGCGGCGGAGTAATCCTGGTCGGCGTAGGATTTCTCGGCGCTCTTGATGAGGCGCAATGCGATCGTTTCGCGCCGTTTTTCATCGCCATCGAGATTTTTGCTGTCAATTTTCTTCGCTTCTTCGCTGACCTCGTGAATCATTCGATCGGCCTGGAGATGTATGTCATCCCCGGCCGACGCGACAGCGGCACCCGCCGCGGGAGGCGGTAAATCGCCAATGCTTGAAGGCGCGTCGCCCACTGAAGAAGGTGCAGCTTGTCCGAGGGTAACGACCGGCGCTCCCGGCGGCACCGTGCTGCCGGGGATGCCCGCGCTTTTCGACGTCTCCTCCTGCTTGGCTCCGGGCTGTAGCGCGGCGACTGCACCTGCTGCCTCCTTGGACGCAAGCGCTGCTTGCTTGGAAGCCTTCAGCGCATTAGCCGACGCCTGTGCGGCTCTCGCCGATACCAACCGCTGGGCGCTTTGTGACGCCCGCTTCTCCGGGACACTGGCTGAAACGCCGCCGTGCGCCGCGGCGGCTGCAGTAGGCGGCGCCGGAGTGGCGAGCGCCGAAGGAGCATTCGACGCCTCGGAGGCCGCTTGCTCACCCTGAGACCACGGGGCGTACTGCTGCAACCCGGTGCAAGCAGCCATTTGCATCGACATCAGGCAAATCGCGCCGAACAACGCGCGATGCCCATAGTTCAGCATTCGTTCAGCCTGAATTGCTCGAGATGACGCGGGCAGGCACATCGACGGCCATCGGCAAAATAATAGTACAGATCGTTCCGCGACCCACTTCGGAATTGAGAACTATCTTACCGTGATTCAACTCAATTGCACGCATCGCGAATGGTAATCCAAGTCCACTTCCGCCCGCCTTAGTCGTGTAATAGAGGTCAAAGATTCGGTCCAACTTGTCTTTAGGGATTCCAACTCCCTGGTCCGTCACCCTGATCTCGATCGCGCTACCGCTCCGTCTTGTCTGGAAGCTTAAGCGTCCGCCTTGCGGCATCGCTTGCACAGAGTTCACCACCAGATTGGTCAACGCCTCTGCGACCATCCCGCGGTCCGCGCGAACGGTCGCTCCCGCGTCGAGGTCGTAATCCGGCATCACCTTGTCGCTAGTGATTGCGCGTGAGCCGATCTCGCGGATCAGCTCATTCATGTCGAAATCCGTCACGTGCAGTTCCGCCGGCCTGGTGAAACGCAGTATCGCCTCGATTGCCTGGTCGAGCCGCGTAACATCCTGCCGCAATTTGTCGATATGACGATGCGCGCCTTCGCCCTGTCCATCGCGCAACAGTTCGAGGCGAAGATTCATGCCATGCAGAGGACTTCGCAGCTGATGAGCCATACCGGAGACCAGCGTGCCGAGTCGCGCCAAACGATTCGACGTGTCCAGCGCGCTCTCCAATTCCAGCACCGGTTTCATATCGCGCATTACGATCACGAGACCGGCCGGCTTGCGGTTCTGTCCCATCCTGAAGAAGGAAACCAGGAGCGAGTTGCCTTGCGGCAGATCGACAGGCACATCGTGCGCTTCCGTGCCGGTCTCAAACGTCGAGCGAACCAACGTCACCAACGGATGCTTCTCGCCGAGGGCCACCTCGACGCGTGCACCCTCGAAAGACTGCGCCTCGGGCGCCAGGCGCTCGCGCGCGGCCTTGTTCGCGAACAGCACGACACCGTCGGCATCGAGCAGCGCGACGGCATCCTGGATCGAGCGAACGACGTCAAACAGATGCGCCTGATCGGCATCGAGACGCGAGCGATCGGAGCGCACCTGGCGCGACAATTCGTTGAACTTTTCCGCGAGCGTGCTTAACTCGTCGCGGCCCTCGACCTCGACTTCGATCGGCGTGCGACCGGCTGCCAGTTGCTCGAGACCCAGGGTCAGCGCCGCAACCTGAAACAAGATGCGGTTGGCGACAAGCGAGACTGCGAGCCAAGCAATGGCGGTCAAGATCGCCGCGATCGCGATAAATGTCAGCAGGAGATGCCGGGCCTTGTCCGCGATCAGCGCCGTGGTAACGCCGACCGAGATGATAGCGGCCGTTTTGCCGTTGACCTGAACCTCGCGCCTGGCGTCATAAACGCTCGCGCTTATTACGCTCGGAATCGATGCGAATAGCCACCAGCTCGAGGCGCGCTGCTCCAGGTCGGCGAGCGGCGGCATCTGCGGTGCGGGCTTGCCGACATCGTCGGTATTCGCCGACATCAGAACCGTGCCGTCGGGCGTGAGAATCGAGGCCGACACCACATCGGGGCCAAAGGCCTGCGCCGAGCCGAGCAGGCCGGCGAGCGAATTGTCTTGCGTGAGCGCGGCGGTGATACTCGACTGCTGCTGGGTAAGCGCGCCGCGAATCTGCTCGAAGATCAACTCGACCATCAGATCGGTCGAGTGAGACAGGTCAACAATCATCTGCCCGACGATATAGTCGAGCGAGATTAGACTCATTGAGAGAATCGGAATGAGCAACAGGGCCAGGAACAACCAGGCTAGTCTTGCCCTAAGACGCATAGATGTTCGAGGCGCACGGCGCCGGGCATAGCCCGATGCTTAGCCACGCGCGCGATCCGGCCGCGTCAGTGTTCCTGACCGAACCGCTCCAGCTTGTTGTACAGGGTTTTGGCGCTGACGCCAAGGATGTCTGCCGCGCGGGTCTTGTTGCCGCCGGTGAACTCGATGGTACGCGAGATCATCTCCTTCTCGACGTCCTCGAGCGATGAACCGAGTCTGATCCGCACAAAACCGCCATCGGAAGATGAGGCCGCGCGAAATTCCTCGGGCAGGTCGCGCTTGCGGATCGATGAGCCCTCACAGACGATGACCGCGCGCTCGATGACGTTGCGCAGTTGCCGGACATTGCCCGGCCAGGGATGAGCGCGCAGCGCTTCGAGGCATTCGTCGTCGAGACCAACCACCTGCTTACTGTTCTGGCTCGCGTAGTGCTGCACGAACATCTGCGTGAGCTGCGGCACATCGTCGATCCGTTCGCGCAGAGGTGGCAGTTCGATGTTGAAGACGTTCAGCCGGTAGAACAGATCCTGGCGAAGCTTGTTGTCGCGCACGGCCTGCTCAACGTCGCGATTGGACGCGGCCAGCACGCGCACGTCGATTGGAATCTCCGAGGTGCCGCCAACCCTGCGCAGCTTCTGCTCTTCGATCACGCGCAGCAGCTTGGCCTGCAGCTCGATTTTCATTTCCGTCAGCTCATCCAACAGCAGCGTGCCACCGTTGGCGATCTCGAAGCATCCTTCCTTGCGGCGGTCGGCACCCGTGAAAGCGCCGCGCTCGTGGCCAAACAGCTCGCTTTCCATCAGCGTGTCGGGTATCGCGGCGCAATTGACCGGAACATAAGCGGCACCGCGCCGCGGTGAGAGTTCGTGAATCGTCCGCGCCACCAGCTCCTTGCCGGTGCCGCTTTCGCCCGTAATCACTACCGACGCGGAGGATTGCGCGAGCCGCTCGATCGCCGTGATCACCTTGCGCATCGAGAGAGAATTGCCGAACAGCGGGCCGAGCTCGCCGACCTGAGCGAGGCGGCGCTTGAGCGAGGAGTTCTCCTCGCGCATCACGATGTTCTCGGCGATCTGCTTGAGCATCTGGCGCAGATGTGGCGGATCGACGGGCTTGCGCAGGTAGTCGAGGGCGCCGAGTTTGATCGCCTCGACCGCGTCGGGGATATCGCCCTGTCCCGAGATCATGATGATCGGGACGCTGATGCCCAGCTCGCGGATATCGGTGATTAGTTCGAGGCCGTTCTTGCGCGGCATCCTGAGGTCGGCGAGCACGATCTGCGGATGGAACGTCTCCACCATCTCGAGCGCGCGCACGCCGTCTTCTGCCACCTCGGGGCGATAACCCCACGCCGTCAGCGATTCGCGCCACTCATCGTGCGTGCCGACGTCGTCCTCGGCGACCAGTACTCGGATCTCACACGCCATCGTCAAAAACTTGGTCCCTCGGTCCCTGCCACAACAATGTAACGGCTCAAATATTACGGCCGATGTCGCGTGCACCTCAAGCCGCTTCCGCCTCAAAGCGGGATCGGTGGCGCGCCGAATCCGGAGATTAGCTCCGCGCCGCGACTACACGCATCCTGCCGTTGCGTTCGCGGAGATTGATCCGCATCCGCACATTGGCCGGCCGTGCTCCCGCGGCTTCATCACGTGACGCTTGGCGCATCCGGGTCGTAAGCGATTCGAAGCGCTGTTTGAGGCCGGCTCGCAGGCAGTTCGCGTCGATACCGAGAGCCTCACACACGTTGTTGAAGGAAAGGCCTGCGGATTCGCCCGTCCAATAAATCCAGTCGCGCGCTTCGCTGAACTCCTCGAAACGATCCGTCCCGCGCATCGCGCCGCTGTAATCGAAGTAGCAACGGATCGCGTCCTCGAGCACCGCTAGCAGCAGGCGGCGCTGGCCCTCATCGGAGTAGCGCCGCGGGCCACTCTCGTTGTATTGCGACGGCAGAATGCATTCGCCTTGAAAAAACCCCGGCAACGTTTCGGTCTCGACCGGATGAGCTCTCATATGAACCCCTCTACGCTTTCAACGATGATCCGGTCGGAATTGCGCTCCGGGAATTGATTGCGCGCCGGACGTTCGTTTTTTCTTTGATCCACAGTCATGCTTCGATTCTCTCGCTTGACCTTTGCGACTCACCAAGCAAGAGCAGAGCCAGAAAAAACCCACATAAATACTGACGCCGCCGAATCTATAAGTTTCCGATCGTGTAGAGTTTTCACACCTCGACGACACCGGCACCCATTCTCGTGAAGGATGAACATTGTTCATCGCGCGGCTGCGCAGTCACCGAAATAATTGCCAACGATTCCGAGCCGTCCCCCGAACTAATCCTGCATTTCGGACTGGGGGCGCATTGATTGCTGAACTCTTCGATGACTGAGCGCTTAGCTTCGGTCGTCGACGCGAGGCTGGAAGCTCAGAAACCAATGGAACTTAGAGTCGAATGCTGTACTGGGCCGGGCCGCTGAGCGTGCGACCGACGCTGTCAAGGACTATGTCAACCAGCATGACTTCGGCTCCGAGCTTCGCGAGTTCGTTCGCGATCAGCCGTGGCTCGCGGTCGGCGCTGCGTTCGCGATTGGATACGTGATCGCGCGCCTGATGCGCCGGTCCGCGTAGGTGTAAAGCTGATGCGCAACGCGTCGAAAGAGAATTATCGATCCGACGCGAAGAACTGGGCCGATGTCATTCGGCAGGAACCGATTCTCGCCGTCACAGCAGCTGCGATTACCGGATTCTTCGCCGGCGGCGGTGCGATGACGGGTCCGGGCCGCTTCGCCACTTCGCTCATCAGCCGCATCGTGGCACGCGAGATCGCGGCGGGCCTCGCGAGTTCGATGCTCGTGTCGATGTTTGTGAATGGCAATGATCGACGAACAGCGGATAATAGAGCTTGAAGAGCAGGCCGACGACGCGCGCCGCGACTTGCGCAAAACGGTCGAGCAGATGCGCCAGAAGGTCGAGACCATCGTCGATACGGAATTGCGGCCCGACCGCTTTGTGCTCTCAAACTATCCTGGAGCCGCGATCGGGATCAGCACCGCCACGGGATTCCTGCTTGGTTCAGTTGACCTGCCAATCTTCGAACCCGTCGTGCTCGGCCTGCTGCTGGGATTTGGCGCGGCGAAGCTGGTCGAGTTGAGCGGCGAAGCAAAAGATGGAAGCAACGGAACCCGCTGAACTGCGCGCCCATGACGAACCCGAATGGACCACACTGGCGGCCAGGGCAATCGACGACGTCGCACGTATGGTGCACGCGGAGGTCCATCTCGCGGAAGCAAGTTTCCGCACGTCACGCAAGGAAACGCTCCTGGATGCCTTCGCGATGCTCGCGGTGGTGGGCTTCATTGCCGCGGCGGCAGTATGTCTGCTGGCAGCCCTAATCCTTCTATTGCACCACTGGGTCGAGTGGTGGCTCGCCTTCGCGTTGGCCGGATGCGTATCGCTTGTAATAGGCGCCGCAGTAGCATTCGCTACGCGGTCGGCGAAGAGGCGCCTCGGCGAATCAGTGTGATTTCGGCGCGAGCCGACAATTTCGATCAGTGCGCCGCGTAGGTGCTCGTCACCGTCGTCTTGCCGATTACGTTCCGCATCTGATTGTTCACAGAAATTGAGTGAAGCGTGACGCAGCCACCCTCCAAGGCGCCGCTTGGATTCGGATATAGTAGGAAGAATACGTCAACCGGCGTTTGCGGCAGCGGGATGATTCCTGCCACGCTGGCAGTCGCCTTGAAAGTCATCTCATCGGTTGGCGTGGCGCCGCCCGAGCCTCCCACCGAGTTGTTCTCGATAATCACAGAGCCGTTGTTGTTGATGATCGTGCTTCCGCTGCCACCCGTGACGGTGCAGTTGCCGTTGATGCATGAAACGCTGGTGTTCTGGCTGCCACCGCTCTGCCCACTCCCACCGCTGCTCACCTCGAACGGAGATATGGTCCAATTTGCGGAGAAGTGGGGGCTCGTGAACGCGAAGATGTCATCGCCTGAGCTTGTAGTGTGAGTCACACCGCTCATCGGGATACTGATTGGCGGCAAAATCGTTTCGCCGGTGCGGCAACTTCCATTGGGAGCGACTCCCACCTCCAGCGTGCCCCCGCTGGAAATAAGATCGATCAAATCGTCGGTGAAATCGGAGCCGGTGAAGCCGGTGTTTATCGTAAACGTGTCTGTCTCGGTCTTGCCGGTCTCCGTGGCTTCCTTCTGACTTACTATCGTCAAGCTGAGCCCGTTCGGCACGATATCCGTACTGAATGCAGGCAGCGTCTGCGCGCCCGCAATTGCAGGCGCAAAAAACAGCGCCGCGGAAAACGATGTCCAGGATATTGTGCGGCTCTTTGCGCTCATCGTCGAATGCTCCCCTGATCTTCGAATCAGTCCGCGAAACGAGCACTATCTCGCAGACGAACATTACGTCCGATAGACAGCTTGCGGCAATAATTTTTCTCTTGCTGGATAGACCCGGCATTTCGGAAGCTGCAACCTTGCCCGCAGCTGGGTCGATAACTTCACGCCGACTGAACCGCAAATGGTGAAGAAAACTCGAAGCGAACGGCCCTCGGGCCTGGTCTGGTTCGTTAATGCCGGTGGCGCCGACGCTGAGTCTCATCGGCAGCTTCTATCCGAGCGCGGGTAGATTATCGTGGATGGACCCTGGAGCTCTCCGCCGGCCGGCGCTCGCCAGTTGTCAGTATTCGCCGCAGATTCTGAGAAACCGCTGGCCGACAGGCTCGGGATTAAGCCCAACGCCATCGTTGCGTCGGTGAACGCGCCGCCGGGATTCGAAGAGACGCTCGGCGCGCTGCCCGATGGTGCAACCATAGCGAGGAACGCGCGCCGCGCGCGCGACCTCACGTTGTGGTTCACCTCCTCCGCCAAAATGATGCAATCGAAAATAGCCGCGATGAAGAGAGACGCCGTAGGCGGAGTGCTCTCGATCATCTGGTCGAAGAAGACGGAGCAGGCCAGGCCTCAACCAGCAAAGTGTGCGCAAAGCTGCTCTGGATGCCGGCATGGTGGACTTCAAAATCTGCCCCATCAGCGAAGAATGGGCGGGCCTTAGATTCACGCTTCGCAGGTGAATCTCACAAGACCAGTCAATTGCGTTTTCCTGGCTGACAGTGCCATTAACTATTTTCTCAAATAACTGTGAGCACCAGCTCCTCTGAGACGTTGGAGCGCAGGAGAAACCGATGGGCAAACTTGAAGGCAAAGTCGCAGTGATCACAGGCGCCGCCAGCGGACTCGGCCGCGCGAGCGCCGTCCGCTTCGCCGCCGAAGGCGCGGGCGTAGTCGCTGCCGACCTCAACTCGCAGGGTGGCGAACTGCTCGTCTCCGAAATCGCCGCCGCCGGCGGCCGCGCCGTCTATCAGCGCACCGACGTCACCAGCGAGCAGGACATCAAAACGCTCATCGATCGCGCCGTCCGCGAATACGGCCGCCTCGATATCACCTACAACAATGCCGGTGTGATTGGCGCAACCGGGTCGATCGAAACCACTACCGAAGCCGAATGGGATAAGACCTTCGCCATTCTCATCAAGGCCGTCTTTTTCGGCATCAAGCATTCCGTGGCGCCGATGCGCGCCGCGGGTGGCGGATCGATAATCTCCACCGCTTCCATTGCCGGACTCTCGGGCAGCTTCCGCCTTCACGCTTACAGCGCGTCAAAGGCCGCGGTGATCAACCTCACCCGCACGGCAGCTATCGAACTGGGCAAGGATAAAATCCGAGTCAACTGTATCTGCCCCGGCGTTATCAGCACGCCGCTGGTCCATGGCGGCATTCCGGGAGGCAAAGAGACTCTGGATCCGATCCTCGGCAAGGCGCAGCCGCTCCAGCGCGCGGGCCAGGCCGAGGATATCGCCAACATGGCGATGTTCCTGGCGAGCGACGAGGCGAATTGGATTACAGGCGCCGCGATGGTGGTGGACGGTGGCTTCACCGCTGGCACGCCGTTCCAGCTCGCGGGCGTCGAGCAGCAACTTTCCGCCGGCTACTCTGGTCCGTCGTTCCAGCGGTAACACGGCGGTTTCACGCACCATGGCGAGTGCGTCTCCGTTGAATAGCCTCGTCCGCGGCTGACGCCGTGAGGCGGAAGCCGCACACCGGGAGAGGCGGCGGTCCGAATCGATTCGAGTCGGACCGCAGGTGGAGGGCGGATCGCAAAGCCAGCGCGGCGCTCCCCCTAGAACTGGAAGTACAGAAACTTCTGCGGCGCGGCGAGCGTGCCGACGCACGCAAGGAATGCGATGGCGAGCAGAATCCCCCACGCCACGTTGGGGCGCCATTTGAGCCAGCTCGCCTTGAACACGTGCTCGGGATCCAGAGCCGGCTTGTAGGCCACCATGATCTGCTGCGTGTTCGGCATCGTCCACACAATCAAGATCGCGGCAATCAACGCGATAACGGCGCTCGAATCACCTTGCGGCGGAGCGTGAAGTATGCCCACGCGCTCCATCCAGCGACCCGCCGCGCCTAGCCAGTCGATCGTCGCGGGTGAAACCTCGAGCGCGGGCGCCCGCGCGCCATAGGCACCCGCCATTGCGGCCAGGATCGAGCATGCAGCACTAGGCGATTCCGCGCGGAAGAAAACCAGCGCCACCAGCACGGCAACAAACGTGAGCATCACGCTGATGAGGTAGCTGATTCCTTTTGCTAGCCGGCCCGTCATCATCGTCGCCGGCATCCGTTCCGTCACGAAAGTCCGCCAGCCGTGATTGATCGTCATGTAGATGCCGTGCAGCAGGCCGAAGTAAAGGTATTGCAGTCCCGCGCCGTGCCATATTCCCGCGAGGCTCATCGTGTAAATCGTTGGCGCCGCGATCATCTGGCCGAAGCCCTCAGCTGTAGCGAGAGCTTTGCGGTTGACCGGCTTCTTGGCCACCATCCTGCTCCGGCGAACATACAGCGCCATCGGATTGTACAAATACAACGTGAGATAGCGCGTCAGTGTCATATGCCAACGCTGCCAATAGTCAACTACCGAAGTAGCTCTATACGGAGAATTGAAGTTGAGCGGAAAAGTAATTCCGAACATCCGCGCAAGGCCTATAGCCATATCGCTGTAGCCGGAGAAGTCGAAATATATCTGCATCGAATAGGCAATCGCGCCGATCCAACTCGACCACAGCTCCAGGTGACGCCATCCATCGAACGCATGATCAGCGATCGGCCCAATTGCGTCGGCCAGCAGCACCTTCTTGGCCATCCCGATCACGAAAATCGAAAGCCCGACCGCGAGGTTGCTCGTCTTCAATCGATACGTGTCCGGGTCGTTGAACTGCGGCACAATCTCGCGATGATGGATGATCGGACCGGCAATCAGGTGCGGAAAGAAAGTGACAAACAAACCGTACTTGAAGAAGTTCAGCTCGTCGGCGCTTTCAGCCGCCGAGTCCACCAGGTAGCCAATCTGGGTAAAGGTGAAGAACGAAATACCTAGAGGTAACGTGAGGTGCTTGCTGCTTGCCGAAAGTGCGCCTAGAGCGACTAGCCAGTGACCCAGCGGTCCGAAGTACTTGTAGTAAAAGAGCAGACCTATGTTTCCCGCCAAACCGGCAATCAAAAACCACTTGAGTCGATTTTCGCGATCGAGATTCCGCTTGAGCGCGAGTCCGCAGACATAGTTGAAGGTTACAGAAACCAGCAGCAGGAGAACGAAGTGGTAATTCCACCATGCGTAGAAAACGAGCGACGCGGCGAGGAGCCAAAGTATCGAGAGATGGCCGCCGCGGCGTCCGAGCAGGTAGAAGCCCGCGAGCGCGATCGGCAAGAACGCGAATAGAAACTCGCGCGACGTGAACAGCATCAGTCAGGATTCGCGCTCGACGCCGTCATCAAGCCCTTGTGCCCGGCGCGATACTGCTCGATGAAGCGCGCCACCATATGGGAATTGAGTGTAGCGCCCGAATCCAGCAGATGCTCCCGGACAGCATCGTGAGTGAAGAGCGCGTAAGGCAGGCGAGCGACGTTGTTATCGGTAATACCTTTTGCATGGACAGCATAGTAATCGAAGCGGGGATCGCAGTCGGCAAACGGCGCGAGATAGACAGCAACCGGAATCCCCCGCGCCTCGTAGCGCTCACGAAACTGCCGGTAGAAAGCCGCATCGAGCGGACCGGTGCTGGAGTCTGCCGACTTGCAGGTTGCGAGCGTCAGATGATCATCGGCTAGTCCGCGGTTCGGGCTGTAGCCGCGCTCGGCGACGAGCGACGCAGCCTGCTCTGTGAAGTATTGTCCTGTCCGATCGAAGTGCCAGATCAGAAAGTCGTAAACCGTGAGCGCGAAAGAAGGAATCCTCGCCGGCAGCGCCGCGAAGAATCTCAATGTCCTCGAGAGCCGGCAGTAGCGAAGGAACATGATCCCGGCGTCGTAGCATGAAAAGTAAGGATCGGGGTGCGACGGGCTCGCTATCGGCGAAACGTAGAGAACTATCAACTTGGGTTTCGAGTTCTGCCTCAAGTAGGTATCGGGCAATGAATATGGATCATAGATAAACGCCGAAACGGGAATACCAAGATTGTATGAAGTGAGATGTGTGTCACTGGTAATCACTGCTGGATCCACGCCGTTGAGTAATGCTGAATCGCCCACAAGCAGGACATCGGCGTCGATATTACGCGCCTTGAACTTCACCTCCATCGGGACCTGGTAGAAATAGACAATATGCTTTATGTAGTAGCTGCTTCGCGCAATCAGAAAGCCGACGAACACCAGTCCGACTAAGGTAATCAGAAAGCTTGCGAAGAACCTGGTCGTGCGCATCCGGACCTAGTGTCGACGATTAGCGAGTTTCTTGCCAATCAGTTCGACAAATTCTCCGACGTTGCGGAGCTCCTCGAGCTCGGCGGTCTTGAAGCGGATCCCGAAGCGCGCTTCGGCACCCACTACCAGGCTGATGTGGTTGGCGGAGTCCCAGTCCGGGATATCGGTCGCGGTGGTCTCCGGCGTGAGCACGATTGAATCGTCGCCGAAGACCTCGTGAAAAATTCCGGTGAGCCGTTCGTAAATTTCAGCTTGCTCCATCGCTGTTACTTCGAACTTCGATAAACGTTTCGAACGGTTTGAAGGAATTAAGCTCGAGGCTGAAGCGGCGCCGGCCAGGAATCGACGCCGGCATCTCGACGAAGCCCATCGCGGGATAGAGGTTTTCCACGATCGCATTTTTCGCCGTGGGTAGGTACTCGCCAACTAGACGACGTGCACCGCGGAGAATAGCCTCCTGGGCGAGCACGTTCATCGCCGCGTATTCGACCTGCCGTCCGAAAACCCGGCAACTCATCAGCCAGCAGTCGATTTCCATCTCGTCGCCGTGCGCCGCGCGAGCGATCAGGATAGCAATCATTCCATTGTCGCCGAATTTATCCAGCAGCCGGAACTGAAGCGCCAGGCCGTTCGGATCGGCCATGATCGCTGCGACGTCACTTTCGGCATATCGCCTGGTCGTGAGATTGAATTGATTGGTCTTGTTGATTAGCTGAGTGATCCGCGCAAGACCTAGCCTGTCGAATCGTCGCCATTCGAGCTTCATCTCGAGGCTTCTCAAAAACGCCGGCATCTCGGCGGTGTTTTCGGCTGAAGCGCTGCGGGTGCGATTGGCGCGGTATTGTTCCGTTCGCGCGCGATCCTCCTCGGTGAGCACCGGCGTGTCAAAGTAGCCCGCGTCGGCGAGGCATCGTGAGAAGAGCGCCGGATCATCGGGTAGCTCGGGTACCGCCACTTCCGGCAATTCGCTTCTGACAAGCGCGCGTTCTGCGGGATTGTCGTCAACGAATACGATCGAATCGAGTCCGATATTCAGCGAACTGGCTATTCGTCTGAGATTTGATGCCTTGTCATTCCAATTAGCTACCAGGATCGAAATATCATTCTCGCGCAGTACCATTTCCGGATGAGACCGGAAGGCTGACCACGCGATCCCTTCTTCATTCTTCGAGCAGATGGCTACTATGATTCCGCGTCGCGATAGCTCGAAGATGTATCGTTGAAAATCCGCGTAGGCCTCGCCTTCAGCGCTGCCCTGGCCGATGACGATTGCCTCGAGCCCGTCGTCGCCGATCACGCCGCCCCATAGCGTGTTATCGAGATCGAGAGCTACGCACTTGTATGAGCGGCCAGCGCGCGCGGCGACAATCCGCGCGACATGGTCGCCATAGAGCGGCGCGATCGCGGGACTTACTTCCTGCTTCGCGCGATGCCAGAAGGAAGGATCGTAGCAGGCCGCCAAGCCGTAACGCTCAACGATCGAATCGACTGGCAACAAGTCAATTCCTTCGCGACCGGCAATCTCGCGCAGCGCATCGTTGATTCGGCGGACGACACTATATTTTGAAGTGGCGAAACGATGCTCGTTGCTGCCGTATAGCTGATCGAATACCGGCATCACCGTCTGCTGGATGATGTCGCATCGGAATTGTTCTCGCGCGATCGTCCAACACTGGCGAATACCATCGACGACGCGTGGCATGGCGCGGTCGTCGTTCAGGTCTCCAACCAAACCGATCAGGTGCCGCGCGTCGAAGGAGAAAAGAACCTCCGTGGGATCGAATTGGTGAAGCGCTGATTTCGGATCGAGCAGTTCCTGCCGATACTGTCCGAAGGAAGCTTCATAGACCTGCGCCCACATCGTGCGCCGGAGAAGAGCAACGCGAATCGCAGGGGCAAGATGACTCGTGGTGCACGAGCTCAGGATCGCGAGCCGCACTGGCCGGGTTGTCAGCGACGCGGAGGGATGCGTCTCGAAACGCCGGCTGAGCGCGAGATCGATGCGCTTCGCTCGCACGAAGTCTGCACGGGTGCGCCCGACTGCGACCAGCGCCCTCCATGCACCCTGCTCGTCCGGTAGCGATTCGGCCTCGGTCAGACGCGTGGTCCACCGATCATCGTCGGGCAGCCAATAGAGCGACGGCTCGTTACTCATCCGTGGCACAGATGCTCGGAACTCGTGGCCAGCGAATCTTCTACAATATCGATATAGCGATGACTACCAGGCGATTGTCAGGAACGCCGCATTGCCGAGCGCGTGACGCAAAAGTTACTTGATCGTCGGCAGCGCGCCGTGCGCGTTCAGGCGCTCGAGAACTGGAGTCAGCGGCATCCGCGGGGGCTTCGGCCAGTCGCCAATCGCGCGCGGCCACACGATCGGCGTGAGATCGCTCGAAATCGCCTCGCCGACTTTGATACCGGGGCGATCGACGCTCGGATGCACATAGGGCTTGGTGCGCGTCGCGCCGTCGCGGAAGTAGATCATCGTATGTACCCGCCGCATGCGACCGCTTCTGTTCGGTCCCGCCATGTGAACCGTTAGCCCGTGATGAAACGCGACGCTGCCGCGCGGCACCTCGACGTACACGGGTGGCACGCCCTCGATTTTAGGATCTTCGAGAATCTTCACCTGCTCGTCCGCCGTGAAGATGTTCACGAAGCGCCGCAGCCCGACGCGATGCGAGCCCGGCACGTAACCCATGCATCCGTTGTCGCGAGTCGAACCGTCGAACGGAATCCAAGCCGAAAGCGTGTTGGTCTCGTCCATCGGCCAGTAGGGCTGATCCTGGTGCGGCTCGGTGTAGCGGCCACCTGCCTCCTTGTAAAGCGCCTGATCGTGCCACAGGCGCAGGGCGGGCGCCCGCGCCAGCATCGTCGCGGCCTCGGAAATCTTCGGATGAAACGTCAGCGGCAAGACCTCGGGATGATCCTCCCAGAGGTTGATGCACTGGCGGAAGGACTGTTCGTAGGGCGATCGCTCGTGCAGCGCGCGCTGGTCGTTGCGAGAGCGATCGGCGACGGCGGCATCCACCGCGCGGCCGAAGCTCTCGACCTCGCTCTCAGTAAACAATCCGGGAACGACGACGAAGCCGTCGCGCTCGAATTGCTCGATTAGTTCCTCGCTGACTGGCGCATCGCTCATAAGTTAGTTGTTAAGACTATTACTATGTTCCCCCGCGGTTTGTAAGATTCGGGCCGAGCTTCGATAGCATGCGCGCGCAGTGACCGCCATAGCAATCGACGTTGTGGCGGCCGGAAGCGATTCACTTGTCTTGCTCACTGACTGCTCGATTACCGGAGGCAATATGACATCCAGGACTTTCACCTTGATTGCCCCGAGTATCCTTCTCTCGATGGCGTTCATGATGCCGTCGGCTAACGCGGCCGAAGGCGGTTATACAGTCAAGACCGGCTACCTCACCTGCGTCGAGAGCTCCGGATGGGGTTTCATCTTCGGTTCTTCACGAGACGTTAAGTGCTCGTACGCATCGAAGAGCGGGCGCGTCGAATACTATACAGGCTCGGTGTCGAAGTTCGGCGCCGATATCGGCTATCTCAAGTCCGCGGTGATCGTGTGGGCGGTCGCTGCCACCACCAAAGACCTCCACGCCGGCGCTCTTGCCGGTGAATACGGCGGCGCCACCGCGAGCGTCAGTCTGGGAGCGGGCGCGGGCGCCAACGTTCTGGTTGGCGGTTTCAAAAAATCGATCGCGTTGCAGCCGGTTTCGTTCGAAGGGCAGACGGGACTGAATGTCGCCGCCGGCGTCGCCGCGCTGAATCTCAAGTATCTAGGTGAGAAGCGCCCGACCGAATAGAAATCGTTCGCCATCTTTGCTCATCGAGCATGATGCTCTGCCGTGTTCCTTCAATGGCGAGCGGGCGCGAGGCCTGCTAAGACACTGCCATGGAATTTGAACGCGTCAAACTCGATATCCAGGGACCGGTCGCGACTCTCACGCTCAACCATCCCGAGGTGATGAACGCCGTCTCGCAGGAGATGCTCGGCGGCCTGATGAAGGCGATCGACCGCGTCGAAAGTCCGAAGAGCGGCGCGCGATGCCTCGTCATGACGGGCGAAGGGCGCGGCTTCTGTGCCGGCGCAAACCTACAGCCGCGCTCAGGCGGCGAAGGCTCCGGCGACGCGGGCTCGGTGCTGGAGACGCACTATCATCCGTTCCTGAGGCGGCTCCGCGAATTGCCGATGCCCTTGATCACGGCGGTCAACGGCGCGGCCGCCGGCGTCGGTATGAGCTTCGCGCTGATGGGCGATCTCGTGCTGTGCGCGCGGTCGGCGTACTTTCTCCAGGCCTTCCGGCGCATCGGGCTCGTCCCCGACGGCGGCTCGACGTGGCTCCTGCCGCGGCTTGTTGGCAAGATGCGCGCGATGGAGCTCTCGATGCTGGGCGAACGATTGCCCGCCGAGAAAGCGCTCGAGTGGGGCCTCGTCACTCGCGTCTTTGATGACTCAGAGTTGATGAATCACGCCCGTGAGTTAGCGATGGAGCTGGCAAACGGTCCTACAGTCGCCCTCGGCCTCATCCGCCGGCTCTACTGGGAGAGCGACGGCAATTCGTACGAGGAGCAGCTCAACCTCGAGCGCCAGTCACAGCGCCGGGCGGGCAGCTCCGCCGACTTCCAGGAGGGCGTGCGCGCCTTCCTCGAGAAGCGGCCGGCCAAGTTCAAGGGTGAGTGACGCGCGTCAGCTTCGCTTATCGTTCTGAATCCGGCGCTCGGTGAATCCAATCACCATCCCGAACGCCTGCTCCGGACCGAGCACGATAGAATCGGTGCCGTCAGGATCGGGCCGCATCTTCTTCGACTTCAGGAAGTCCGCCGCGCGCGCGAGGTGCTTGGTCTTGAACGTGAGCGCGTGAACGCCCTCGCCGTTCTTCTCGAGGTCGCGCGCCTCGCGGCTGTTCGGTGACGTCGGCTGTGCAAGCTCGAAAACGGTGTCCTCGCCGATCGCGATGAACGCACTGCGCTTGCGGTTCGGAATCTCCTGCCGCTCGAGCACCGTCGAACCGAGAACGCCGCAATAGAATTTCTCGGCCGCCGCAAGGTCATTCACAACAAACGTGACGTGTGACGCACGCTCGATTCCGAGCGGATGGCGCTCGCGCCAGTACTCGTTCGACCACGCGGGCTGCAGGCGCGGATCGATCGTGTTGTCACCGATGACCGCAAACTCCAGCTGCCCGTGCGTCTCGCGCGGATGCGTCCACACGGCGAACTTCTCGTTTGGCGGCGTAACGGGGCGGCCCATAACGTCCCACAGCTTCAGATTCTGCTTGGCGAGATGCGTCGAAATCGCGGGAATGTCGTCGCAGTAGAACGCGATCGAGTGGAAGTGCTGCCCGAATCGATCATGGAATCGCTTCACCGATTGATTGCGCAGGTTCTCGACCTTCGCCGGCGACATCGGCTCCATGATCACGTCGCCAATCGCGATCAGCGACGCATCGCGGCCCGCCGCCTTCGCGAAGCCGTGATAGTAACGCGTCACCGCGAAGACGTCGTCGTACCAGCGGTCAGTTGCGTCGAGGTTATCGACGACGTGAGTGACATGAAAAAGTTTGCCTATCTTGAACATGCGATGCTCCTTGCTCAGCCGAGGCCGTAGAGTCCGGCCGCGTTGTCTGCAACCATCAGGCGCAGGTCGGCGTCGGCGACGCCCTCGAAATCGCGCTCGATGACCTCGCGCGAACGCGGCCAGGTCGAATCGGAATGCGGATAGTCCGACGCCCACATCAGTCGGTCAGCGCCGACGAAGTCGCGCGTGAGCACTCCGACGCGGTCGTCCTGGAACGTCGCGTGCACCTGGCGCCGGAAGTAAAAGCTCGGCCGATTCGGAATCGCCTTGGTCTCGAGGTAGCGATACTTCTCGTACGCGTGATCGAGCCGCTGCAGGAAGTGCGCGATCCATCCGATATCGTTCTCAACCGACACCAGTTGCAGGCGCGGGAAGCACTCGAGCACGCCGCCGAGAATCATGTCGGCAAGCGTGCGCTCGACCGAATGATGCAGCGACGGGTAGCTCTTCATCACGCTCGTGAAGTCGCTGCCGCCGCGCCGCTCAGTTAGGATATGCAGACTGATCGGAGTCGCGAGGTCCTGGGCCGCTGCCCAGAAAGGATCGTAGAAGCTATCGCTGTATGGACGCTCAGTCGGCGGCGCGCCCCAGATCATCGCGCCGCGAAGACCTTTCTTCGCTGCGCGCGTTAGCTCCGCGACACCCTGCTCAACATCATCGAGCGAAATCAGCGCGGCGCCCGCGAGGCGCTTCAGGTCGTAGCTCGTGTAGTCCGCGAGCCAGTCGTTGTACGCGCGGAAACTCGCGGCGCGAAGCTCGCCATCCTCGAGCTGGAATAGCCGCATCGCGAGGCTCGGGTAGATGAACTCGCCGACCACGCCATCGCGCTCCTGGTCGTCGATTCGAAGCGCCGGGTCCCACGCCCCGGGCCGCACGCCCGGATAACCCTGCGCCATCCGCGACGCGAACTCCTTCGGATCGACGCCGGCCACCGCAAATCCAGCAACCGGGAACGGCCTGAGCCCTTCGGCGACGAAGAAATCGCCCTCTCGATCTCCGAAGTGCTTCACGACGCGCGGCGCACGCTCGAGAAAGCGGCGCTCGATTCGCGCGGTCCAAACGTCGGCAGGCTCTATGATGTGCGAGTCGGCGGAAAGAATTCTCTCGGGAAGCATCGCTCGAACCTCCTTGGCGAGGGTTCCTTCAGCCGATGTATCGCCGCAAGTCAGAGGTCGTCAAGCGACGCGGTTGAACGATGATCGTCTTTTATTCAGCGGCGCGATCGAGCAGCTCGCGGGCCGCGCGCCGGAGCTTCTCCGAGACGTCGCCGCCGAGCATCCGCGCAATCTCTTCGGTCCGCTCCGTGGCGTTATCGATGAGCCTGACGCGGCTTCGCGTCGAGCCGCGCCGCTCTTCCTTAGCGACGGTGAAGTGGCGGTCGGCATACGCCGCGATCTGCGCAAGATGAGTCACGCACAATATCTGATGAAAGCGCGCGAGCTGCTTCAGCTTGCGGCCGACGACCTGCGCCACCGCGCCACCGATTCCCGCATCGACCTCGTCGAAAATCATTGTCGTCACGCCGCGGCGCTGCGCCTCGAGGCGCTTCAGCGCGAGCATCACGCGCGACAACTCGCCGCCTGACGCTATCCGCGCGAGCGGCATCGCAGGCTGCCCGAGATTCGGCGCCATGAACAACTCGACGCTATCGAGGCCGACGGGACCCATCGCGATTCGTTCATGCACAAACTCGCCTTCGCCCGCCGCGATCGTGCCGAGCCTCGCCTCGAACGCGACCGAGCGCATACCCAGTGTCTTAAGTTCTGCTTCCATCTTGCGGCCGAGTTCTTCGGCGGCGTGGCCGCGCGCGGCGCTCAATTTTTTCGCGAGCGCGAGCAGCGCGTCCAGCGCTGCGTTCAACTCCGCGTGGACCTCGGCCATCGACTCGGCGATTCCTTCGAGCTCGGCGATCTCGCCGCGCGAGCGCGCGAGCGTATCGATCGCCGCGTCAATCGAGCCGCCGTACTTGCGCTTGAGCCGTGTCAGCTCCTGGAGCCGGTTCTCGATTTGTTCCAAGCGCGCCGGGTCGGCTTCCACGCGAGACGCATACGCGCCCAGCGTTCGCGCCGCCTCTTCGAGATTCGTCCGCGCCGTCCGAATCATTTCGAGCGCGTTGTTGAGCTTCGGGTCGATCGCGGCAGCCTCGACAAGGCGCGTCTCAGCAGCGCGCACCAAATCGAGCGCGGCGCCGTCGTCGCCCGATAGCGCGCTCTCCGATTCGCCCGCTGCTGCCGCGAGCTTGGCCGCGTTAGCGAGCACGGTCCGCTCGCGCTGAAGTTCCTGGTCCTCGCCGGCGACGAGCTCGGCCCGCTCCAGTTCCGTCACACGAAACCTGGCGAGCTCGAGCAGGTCCGCGCGCTCGCGCTCGCGGCGTTCCAAATCTTTGAGGCGCGCACGCAGCGCGACCGCGCGATCGAATACCTCGCGATACTCAGCGAGCGCGGCGTCAAGATTCGCAAAGCGGTCGAGGACCTCGCGATGGCTCTCAGAACGGAGGAGCGATTGCTGCTCATGCTGACCGTAAAGCTGGACGAGAGCCGAGCCGAGCTTAGCCAGCGACTGCACCGTTGCCATCTCGCCGTCGATCGAGACTCGCGAGCGGCCACCCTCCACCACGACGACGCGCCGAATCAAGAGCTCCCGATTCTTGCCGTCGCGCGTGCGCTCGGCCAGCTCCGGAATCGGCGCTTCGCCCTCGAGTTCGAACAGCGCCTCGACGATCGCTTCCTTCTCCCCCGCGCGGACCATATCGGGCGACGCACGCTCTCCGAGCAGGAGGCCAAGCGCGCTCAGGATAATCGTCTTGCCCGCGCCGGTCTCCCCGGACAACACATTAAGGCCGGGGCCGAATTCAACGCTGGTCTCTTCGATAGTTGCGAAGTTGCGGATTCGGAGCTCAAGCAGCATCTTCGATGCGCCCGCTCATCCCCAATGCAGCTTGTCGCGCCAGATTTCGAAATACGCGTGCTCGGAGCGGATGAGCGAGACCTGGTACGGTCCGCGCCTGATGCGAATCGAATCCGCCGGCCCGAGTTGCGCGGACTCCTGGCCGTCAACGATGAAGGTCGTATCGTGATCGGGCGCCCGCACCCGTACCTCGACTTCGAACGAATCAGGCAGCACGACGGGACGATTGGTGAGCGTATGCGGGCATATCGGCGCGAGCACGATCGCACCAAGCGTCGGATAGACGATCGGCCCGCCCGCGCTTAGTGCATATGCAGTCGAGCCAGTCGGCGTCGAAATAATCAGGCCGTCCGCACGGTAGCTGCAGAACGGCTTGTGATCCGCCATCACCTCGAGCTGCAGCATCCTGCCGAGTGGACCCTTGCTGACCACGATGTCGTTGAGCGCCTGAAACGTCTCGTCATGTTTTTCCGGCTGCGATGCACGCTCGACCGACGCTTCGAGCATGATGCGAGGATCGACGTCGTAGTTGCCCTTCAGGATGCGCTCCAGGGCCTCCTTCGCTTCTTTGGTTGCAACCTCGGTTAGAAAGCCGAGACCGCCGAGGTTGACGCCAAGAATCGGGGTCGAACGGCCGGCGACGAGGCGCGCGACGCCGAGCATCGTACCGTCACCACCCAGCACAACAATCAGATCGGCCTTGGCCGCGAGATGATGCCGCTCGAGGGGCTCGGCGCCGATCGCGGCGGCCACCTCGGGTTCGGAGATCGCGGTCCTCTTCTCGTTGTGCAGCAGATGCGCGAGCGTGCGTGCGACGGTGATCGCCTCAGCACGGTCCTGCTTGACCACCAATCCGACCGTTTTGATTGCGCGCTTCGCCACCGCCATTAGGCAACTATCATGCAGGAAAAATCGCGGCAACGTGATGCGCGCGGGCGTGCTGGTGCCGTGATTGGGAGCCGAGGTCAGCGCGAAGATGTCGCGCCGCCTTCGACCACCGACGGACTCACTTTGCCGTAAACTATCGCATACGCGCCCAGATAGTAACCGACCAGGCCCTCGCTGGTTTGCGCCTTGCTCTTGGTGATCACGATCGCGTCCGCGCCCGTTCCGCAAGCCGCCCGCTGGACCGCGGGCAGCAGGTCGCCTTCGTTCTCGAAGGTGTTGGCGGTGGCATCGATAATCGCGACCCTGCGGAAGTCCGTCGCCGGATCGCTTCGCAGCACCGGCATGTTGCAGTCGGGCGGCTTGGCCGCGCGTCCCGACGGCTGAATCTCCGCGACATCAACCTGCGGCGGCAGACTGACCTTCGCACACGCAACGAGAGCGACCGCGCCAAAAACCGCGATCGGAAATGTCAGGACTCTCACGTCTGGCACAATTACCGGGAGGCACCGGGGCAGAGCAAGAGCGAAGCTACGCCGCCGCTGGACGCGCGGCACTTCTCGCTTCCGCGGATTCACCCCGTATAGAATCGCGATGCGATCAGTGGGAAAAACGCGGCACGAATTTCCAATCGACTAATGGCAACTGCGACAAAACCGAAGCGGCCGTTGCTCGGCGCTCACATGTCGATCGCGGGACAAGTCGGTGAGGCGCTGAAGCGCGGCCAGAGCATCGGATGCGAGTGTATCCAGATGTTCACCAAGTCTTCGCGGCAGTGGGCCGCGAAACCGCTCAGCGCCGAGGATATCGCAACCTTCAAGCGCAATCAGAAGGAGACCGGAATCAAGTCCGTGATCGCGCACGACTCTTACCTCTTGAACCTCGGTGCTCCCGACGAAGCCTTGCGCAAAAAATCCGTCGCCGGATTTATTGACGAGATCGATCGCTGCGAGGCGCTCGGCGTGCCGTTCCTGGTCGCGCATCCGGGCGCGCATGTCGGGTCGGGCGAGGAACGTGGTATCAAGACGATCGCAAAGTCGATCAACGAGGCGCACGCCGCCTGCAAAGGCTATTCGACCAAGGTCGCGCTCGAGATCACTGCGGGCCAGGGCACGGTACTAGGCCGCAGTTTCAAACAGATGGGTCAAATCTTTGACGCGGTGAAAGAAAACGAACGGCTGAGATTGTGCTTCGACACCGAGCACGCATTCGCCGCCGGCTACGATCTCCGTACCAACGAGGGCTACGATCGCACTTTCGCCGAACTCGACGAACATGTCGGATTGAAGCGGCTGGTCGCCTTTCACCTCAACGATTCGTTGAAGCCCTTCAATTCACGTGTCGATCGACACCAGCATATCGGCAAGGGTCACCTTGGGCTCGCCGCGTTTCGGCGCCTGCTGAATGACCGGCGCTTCACGGGTATCCCGATGTGCCTCGAAACGGACAAGAGCGAAGACCTGCACGAAGACGTCGAAAACCTCGCGACGCTCCGCGCGCTGTTTGATTCCTGATGCAAAAACGAATTCTCACCGGCGATCGCCCAACCGGACCGCTTCACCTCGGACACTACGTCG
>JASHQJ010000488.1 GCA_030037595.1 Candidatus Binataceae bacterium | reverse complement strand
GTCGTCGTACTTGTTCTGCTTGTCGTAGATGTAGGCGAGCTCGACGCGCGAATCGACAAACTGGTCGCTCGATTCGGGAATCTTGTTGAATTGCTCGATTGCCTTGTCGTTCTGATCGAGCTGGCTGTAAACCGTGCCGAGGTAGTAGCGCACGCGATAGTTGTTGGGTTCGGCGCCGAGCACCAGGTTGAACTCAGTCGCGGCCTGGTCGTAGTCCTGCCGCTCGAAGTACAGGAGGCCAATCTTGGTGCGCGTGTCGGTCGGATCGGCCTCGACCTGCTCGAGCTTGGTCAGCTCGTTGAGCGCTTGAACGTATTTCTTCTGCCCGACGTAAATCTCGGCCAGCCGCTTGCGCACCAACTCGTTGCCAGGATCAACCTTCTTGATTCTTTCGTAGTAGACGATCGCGTCCTGCGTGCGGCCTTCGAGCTCGCGCAGCAGCGCGTAGTCGAGCAACACCAGCTCCGAGTTGGGATTCAGCTCGAGCGCCTTGTCGTAGTATTTCTCGGCTTCGGGATATTTCTTGGCCGCGACGTCGACCTTGCCGGCGTAGTAGTAGCCGAGGAACGAATTCGGATCGAGATCGATCAGCGTCTTGAAGGTTTTCTCGGCGTCGTCATAGTCGCCGCGCTTGGCGTAGATCGTGCCGAGATAGAGGTAGGCTTCCTGGCTCTTGGGATCGACCTTGATTGCCTGCTTGTAGTCGTTTTCGGCCGAGGCATTATCGCCGAGCGCCGAGCTGATTCCAGCGGCGAGCAGCAGAGCGTCGTTTGAGCTGGGGTCGATCTTGAGCGCCGCGTTGCATTGCTCGAGCGCGTCCTTCAGTTGGCCGTCGCGGACGTAGAGCGTCGCAAGGCGAACCCTGAGTGCCGCGTTGTTGGGATCGTACTGAACCGCCTGGGCGAAACCCTTCAGCGCCTCATCGCGATCGCCTTCGTTGATCGCCACCTCGGCCCTTAAAAAAGCGCCCATCGCGCGCGCATCCGGCGGAATCTCGACCGCGGGAGCGTTGCCGAACGGACTGTCTCCGCCGACGCTGACCGTGCGAAGCGGCTCAGACTGGGAGCCCGAACTCATGCGGGAACACCCGAGCAACGCCACCGACACGACGCTTAGCGCGGCGATCGCGCATTTAAGAGAGAATTTCATATCGGGATTCTAAAAACGTGAACCTCAGTTAGTGCTAACATCGCAAAATCAGCCCGTCAACGCAGGGGTCGACGTCCCGCCCCCTTCACCCATCTCATTATAACGATTGCGCCGCGAGACGCGACGTTGCAACCATCGTATCGATTCGGCCTCCCTTGCCATGGCTTTGGCCCTCGATTAGAGCGAAAACCGCACATTGTGATTAGCCCTTCAGAATCGGCAGCTTTAATGAATGACGCCGGGGCCCTCTATCCGGTTGCAGGCCGCACGACGCGCCGATTGTCGCTCCTGCCGCTGATCGCCGTCATCTATCTCGTCGTAAGCGGCGGCGCCTACGGCCTCGAAGACGCGGTGCGTCTCGCAGGGCCGCGCCTCACGCTCCTGCTCTGCCTCGTGGTCCCGCTCACGCTCAGCCTCCCGACCGCGATGATGGCGGCGGAACTGACCGCGCTGATGCCGGTCGAGGGCGGATTCTATTTCTGGGTGAAGGAGTCGCTCGGTCCATTTGCGGGCTTCAGCGAGGCTTACCTCACGATTCTCTACACCGCGGTCGACATGGCGATTTACCCGGTCCTGTTCGCCGCTTACCTCTCGTTCCTCGTACCGGTCGGCCCGACGGGACAGATCGCCGTCGGCATCGCGATGATCTGGATCGCCGGTGTGATGAATCTGCTTGGCGTGCGCCCGGTCGGAATCGTATCGATTCTCTTGATGCTCGTGTTGTTAACGCCGTTCGTCGCAATGGTGCTGATAGGGATTCCGCGGCTGATTCATTTCTCGCCGCCGGGGCAGCCTCTTTTCGGCGCCGATCCACTGGGAGCGCTGGGCGCCGGACTGACGGTCGTCATCTGGAACTTCGGCGGATGGGAAAACGTCAGCGTCGTCGCGGGTGAGATCGACAATCCACGCCGCAATTATCGGCGCGCCGTGCTTGTTGCCCTTCCCTTGATCGTCCTCGGCTACATCCTGCCGCTGCTGGTTTGCGTCTCGGGCACAGCGAAGACGGCGGCTTGGGGCACAGGATGGTTCTCGCACGAGGGCTACCGGATCGGCGGCCCGCTCCTCGGCGGCGCGCTCGCGATCGGCGGCGCGGTGATGTCATTCGCCGTGTTCGAGGCCGCGATGCTCTGGGTGTCGCGGATGCCGTTCGTACTTGCGCGCGAGGGCTACCTGCCCCGTCCCCTCTCAGAGCTATGGAGCGCGACCGAGACGCCGGGCAAATCGATCCTGCTCTGCTCGATCGTGTTCACGCTGCTGATTCCGCTCGGATTCGTCGCACTTGTCGTGCTCGACGTGTTCTTTTACATGGCGGCACTCGTGCTCGAGATGACGGCGCTGATGCAGCTTCGCCGGACGCATCCCGATCGGGATGGCCGCTTCATCGTGGGCGGCGGCACGCTCGGACTCGCGCTCACGGTCGCGTTGCCCGTGTTAACGTGGCTCGCGACCTTTGGTCTCGCCCTCTCGACCGGGGGCGGCAGCCGCGACTTCATAATCGCGATAGCGCTCGCGACGACAGTATGGCCGGCCTACGTGCTGACGCGCCGGCGATGGGGCGGCGTCGCGGTCGGCTGAGCACGATTCACTTAACCGGCGAACGCTCGCCCAGCTGATAAACGTTGAAAGCTGGGCTCTCGCCCACCGGCAGAATATCGAAGCGATCCTGAATCGCATCGAGCTGACGCTTGAGCGTGTCGGCGTAATCTGCGGATTCGGGCGGCGCCAGCACGAGCAGGACCGTCCTCCGAGCGGCGAGCGCCGTCTGGATCGAATCGAGCAGTGCTTTCGATATCGCTTCGCCATCGAAGAGCGCGGATGGAAGCGCACCCGTCCATCCACTCGCGCGCTTATCGAACAGTCGATGCAGATGGTAGTCGGTGAAGCGCTCGCCGGGATCGAGATAGTTGAGCGCGACCACGTCGCGTCCGGCGCCGTC
>JASHQJ010000487.1 GCA_030037595.1 Candidatus Binataceae bacterium | reverse complement strand
GACGATGGGTGGATGCGGCGACGTTGTGCGCAATATCACGGGATGCCCTGTTGCGGGAGTCAACCGCGACGAGCTGTTCGACGTGACGCCGGAGATTCGCGCCGCGGCGGAATTTTTCTATGGCAACCGCGAATACTCCGATCTTCCGCGCAAGCACAAAATATCGATCTCCTCGTGCCTCCATCAGTGCAACGCGCCCGAGATCAATTGCATCGCGCTGGTCGGGATCATCCGCGACGGCCGTGAGGGATTCGCGATCCGCGTCGGCGGCGGGCAATCCTCGACGCCCCGTCTCTCGCGCCATCTCGGGGTCTTCGTCACGCGCGAGCAGGTAATGCCGGCGCTCCGCGCGATCATCGACACCTGGCGCCTCACCACTGAGTACCGAATCTCGCGCGTCAAGGCGCGCCTCAAGTTCATGATCGACGACTACGGGCCGGAGGAATTCCGCCGCATGGTCGAGGCGCGTCTCGGCTACACGCTCGAGGATTTGCCCGAAATGCCGCTGCCTGAGTCGGAGAGCGATCACATGGGAATCCACGCAGAGAAGCGGCCCGGACATTTCTACGTCGGCTTCCCGGTTTATCTCGGCCTTATGAGCGGCCAGCAGATGCGCGAAATCGCCGCGCTCGCGGTGTCGTACGGCGGCGATATCCGCCTCACGCGCCGCCAGAACTTCGTCCTCGCCGGCATCCCAGAGGCTCGTCTTGAGGAAGTCGTCGCGCGCGTCGGCGGGCTCGGCTTTCCACTCGACGCCAACGGTCTCTACGCGTCGTCGATCGGATGTATCGGCGATCCGCACTGCAATTACGCGGTGACGCCGACCAAGACCAAGCTCGCAACGATCATCGAGCGGCTGGTCTCTCAGTTCGGCGAGCAGGTCGGCGGATTGAAACTGAATCTCGACGGATGCCCTCACGCATGCGCGCAGCACTGGACCGGCGATATCGGCCTGCAGGGCACGACGGGTCGCGGACCGAAGGGCGAACCGCTCGAAGCTTTCGACATCATCCTGCGCGGCGGACTCGGCAAAGATGCGGCAATCGGCAAGCCGTTGCTCCGTCGGATTCCGTCGAACCTCGTTGCAGACTACGTGTCGCGCCTCTTCGCGGGATATCTCGCGCGGCGCGCCGATGGTGAAACGTTTTCGCGCTTCTGCTTGCGCACCGCTGACAACGACCTGCTCGCAATTGCACAGGGAGAATCGAGCGGCGCCCAGGCCGCACTTTAACCGCGCTCACTCGACAACGACCGGAGCCAGCCGTGGAAGAACAAATCGTAAGGCCAGCACTTTCGCTCCAGATGGATGAACTCGAGGCCGGCGAAGCGGCAGTCGAGCTCGACGACAAGGAACCGCAAGAAGTGATCGCGTGGGCGATCGATCGCTTCGGCAGCGAGCTTGCCATCTGCTCGAGCTTCCAGGCCGAGGGCTGCGTGCTGATCGACATGGCGGCGAAGATCGACCCGAAGATCCGCGTCTTCACGATCGACACCAGCCGCACGCCGCAGGAAACCTACGACCTGATCGACAAGGTGCGCGAGCGCTACGGCATCAAGACCGAAATCTTTTTGCCCGACACGCACCTCGTCGAGCACATGACGACGAAGCACGGTAACAATTTGTTCTACCGCGACGTTGACCTGCGCCTGCTATGCTGCCAGGTGCGCAAGGTGCTACCGCTCCGGCGCGCGCTGATGAACTACAGCGCGTGGGTGACGGGGCTCCGCCGCGACCAATGGGCGACGCGCTCGAACATCCGCAAGATCGAGATAGATCACGATCATGGCGCAATCGTGAAACTTGCTCCCCTCGCCGACTGGACCGAGGAAGAGGTGTGGGATTACATCCGCGCCAACGACGTGCCCTACAACGCGCTCTACGACAAGGGCTACAAGTCCATAGGATGCGCGCCGTGCACACGTGCGGTCGGTGAAGGACAGGATCCGCGGTCGGGGCGATGGTGGTGGGAAACGGGCGCGCCGAAGGAATGCGGCATGCACTGCTCGATCGAGACCGGCGGCTTCGAGCACGAACTCGCCGCGCTCCTGGGCAACGGCAAGCATCGCTAAGGAAGCTCTGCGCATCGGCACCCTTAGCTGCCTCGCGCGTGCGATGCCGCGCGCTCGTCCTCCTCTCCCGCAAAAGAACGGGCGAGGGCATTCGGATAGCGTTCACGAACTGTCATCCCAAGCGAAGCGAGCCGAAGCGTTAGCGAGATGACGAGGGATCAACGCGAAGCGATTTCTTCACAGGCGCTCGGAAGCACGGAAGATGAGCGATGCACAACAGCTGGTGTTCAGGGAACGCCCATCAGAACAGCCTCGCTCGGGGCTGATGCCAGAGGCGGAAGCCGCACACCGGGAGAGGCCGCGCCGCGATTCGATTCGAATCGAATCGGACCGCGGGTGAGGGCGGGCTTCAGTCGGATTGTTCTTCTTCGTCGCGATCCTCACGATCGCGATTGAGCTTCAACATCTCGAAGCCCGCGAGAATCAATTTCCATCCGGCCGGAAATTCGATCTCGCCGGTCTCCGCGTGTGACTCGGGCTCGATCACCATCTTGCGCCCCTCGTGCCATTGCACGAGCAGCATCCGATGGCCGACCTGGCGGCCGGTGATGCGATCGATCTGAAAATCACCGAAGAGAGTCGTCGTACGCAAATCGGAGAATGCATCGCGGATGCTCTTTTGATCGAGCGAACCCGCGCGCTCGATGGCGCCTGAGGCTAACGCGGCGGCCGCGTACGCTTGCGCGGCGGTATAGTCGGGTGATTCGCCGCGTAGCGCCGCACGAATCGCACGGAGAAACTCGCGAGTTGAGAGGCCGAGCTCCGGCGTGAGCGCGACGTTCTCCTCCCACTGTGATGGACCGACGATTCCGGCAGCTTCCGTGCCGAGGTCGGTGCCGAATGCGCTCACACCCGCAGCGACGCATCCGAGCACCGGGACGTTGAGGTTGGCTGCGACGATCGCGCGCACAACGGCGAGATCGTGCGCGTAGCTGCCGGCGCTCACCACGGCGTTG
>JASHQJ010000486.1 GCA_030037595.1 Candidatus Binataceae bacterium | reverse complement strand
CCATGTTGACCAAGGCTTGCAGTGAGAGCAACGACGTAAGCCCGACCGCGAGCAGACTCGCAAAAGGTTCTGGTTCGTCGTGCGCAATCTTCATCCCGCGAAACAGGATGACGAGAAAGAGTCCCGTCACCACCGCCGCGCCGACCAGTCCGAAGTCCTCGCCAATCACGGCGAAAACGAAATCCGTGTGCGCCGCCGGAAGATAAAACATCTTCTGCCGCCCGACTCCGAGCCCCACGCCCCACTTGCCACCCTCGCCGAGCGCGATAAACGATTGCGTCAGCTGGAAGCCCGCGCCGCGTGCCGTCTGCCACGGATCGAGGAACGTGGTGAGGCGCTTCATGCGATAACTCTTCGCGACGGCCTGCATCACGAGTACGCCGACTGCTCCCGCACCCGCCACTCCCAGTTGTTTCAGGCTCACGCCTGCCGCGAAGAGCATCGCGAACAGCACCGCTGCGATCATCACCGTGTTGCCGAAGTCAGGCTGCTTCAAAACCAGGAGCGCAACCGGCGCGACGATTATGAACGCGGGCAGCGCGCCCTGCGCGAACGACTTCATCCGATCGATGCGGCGGCTCAGGAAATCCGCAAGGAAGAACACGAGCCCAATCTTGATGAACTCCGACGGCTCCAAAACCACCGGCCCGAGATGCAGCCATCGGCGCGCACCGCCGCGCACCATGCCGAGGCCCGGCACGTAGAGCGCGGCCAGCAGGACGGCCGAGAAAATCGCGAGCGGGATCACGATCTTGCGAAGTCCGTAAACCGAAAGCTGCGAGAGAATCATCAGCGCGACGAGTCCCGCCGCGATATGCACGAGCTGGAGCTTGAAGAAGTGGAACGGGTCGCCCGTCTTCTCGAGGCCGAGGAAGTACGTGGTGTCGAGCACCATCATCAGCCCGAGCATCAGCAGCACCGCGGCCGGCACCCAGAGCCATGGGTCCGGACGCCGCGCGCCGACGGTCTCAAAGCGCGCGAACCAGCTCTTCAAATACCTTGCCACGATGCGCGTAGTCCCTGAATTGATCGAAACTCGAACACGCCGGCGACAGCAGGACGGTGTCACCGCGGCGCGCGGCGCGCGCAGCGGCTTCGACAGCATCCTTCAGCGTCGGCACCACAGAAATCTCGGTTGAACCATCGAGCGCGGCGCGCATCGCGTCACGCGCCTCGCCATTGAAAATCGCAAGCCGGACTTTTTCGCGGAGCGGCCTTTTCAGCGGCGCGTAATCTCCGCCCTTGTCGTGGCCGCCCGCGATCAGAATAATTGGCGCGGGCACAGCATCGATCGCCTCGACCACGGCGCCGACGTTGGTGCCCTTGGAATCATCGATCCAACGGACGCCATCCTTCTCGCGCACGAGCTGAATCCGATGCGGCAGTCCCTTGAACGCCGCCAGCGCGCGCTCGATCACGGCGGGCTCGACAGCGAGCGCCAGTGCCGATGCCGCAGCCGCCATCGCATCGGCAAGGTTGTGCCTTCCGCCGAGATGAAAGTCCGCGAGCCCGATTCGGCCGCTGCGGCCGCCGAGATCGAAGGCGAGCGCGTTTTCCTCGGGCCAGATTGCCCAGCCGTCCTGCGGCTTATGCAGTCCAAATGAAATGACCCGCGCACGGACCGTGTTCGCGAGCTTGAACACGTTTGGATCGTCGCGGTTCAAAATTGCGAAATCGCCCGCGTCCTGGTTCTCGAAGATTCGCGCCTTGGCCGCACCGTAGTCTTCGAGGCCGCGATAGCGATCGAAATGATCGTCGGTCAAATTCAGATGCACTCCGACGCGCGGATGAAAATCGACCATCGTCTCGAGCTGGAAACTCGACACTTCGGCGACGCAGATATCGAACGCGCCGCCGACCGCATCGACTAGCGGCGTGCCGAGATTTCCGCCGACGAAGGTGCGGCCGCCCGCGGCCTTCATAATATCGCCGAGCATCACCGTCACCGTGCTCTTGCCGTTGGTGCCGGTGATCGCCGCGATTGGCGCGGTGATAAATCGGCTCGCGAGCTCGAGCTCGCCTATTACTGGCACCCGCCGGGACGCAGCTCCCGCGAGCAGCACCGAATCGCGCGGGACGCCAGGGCTCGTGACGACAAGATCAACGCCGCCGAGCCATTCAGCCTTCTCCGCGCCGAGATGCACCTCGCCCGCCGGCAGTTTCGCGCGATCGATCTCCTCGTTGTGATCGGTTAAGACCAGCCGCGCACCGCGCGCCGCGAGGAAGCGCGCCGCGGCGAGTCCGCTGATTCCGAGTCCGACAACCATCACGCGCTTGCCCGCGAGCGCCATCATCGAATCTTGAGCGTGCTCAAAGCGACGAGTCCGCAGACAATCGAGATGATCCAGAAACGAACGACCACGACCGTCTCCGGCCATCCCTTGAGTTCAAAATGGTGATGGATCGGCGCCATCAGGAAGAAGCGCTTCCCGCCCGTGAACTTGAAGTAGTAGCGCTGGATAAGCACCGACACCGTCTCCAGCACGAAGACTCCCCCCGCGATCACGAGCGCGAGCTCCTGCTTCGCGAGGATCGCAACCATGCCGAGTGCCGCGCCCATCGCGAGCGCGCCCACGTCGCCCATCATCATCGAAGCGGGATAGGCGTTGTACCAGAGGAAGCCGAGCGACGCCGCAATCAGCGAGGCGCAGAAGATCGAAACCTCACCGGCGCCAACGACGTGCGGGATTTGCAGATACGTCGAGAATTTCAGGTTGCCGGCCGTCCACGAGAAAACCCAGAAGCATAACGACACGGTCATCACCGGGCCGATCGCGAGCCCGTCGAGCCCGTCGGTCAGATTCACGGCGTGCGACGACCCAACGATCACCAGCATCGCAAACGGGATATAAAGCCAAACGTGCAGGTTGGGGTTGATTTTCTTCAGAAACGGAATCGTCAGGTGGGTATCGAAGCCGAGACCCCAGAACAGCCACGCCGCCGCGATAAAGGCGCATGAGAAAGTTGCGATCAGCTTCGCCGATTCGCTGAGCCCATTGCCCTTGCCGCGCGTGAGTTTCAGGTAGTCGTCGGCGAAGCCGATCGCGCCGAAGCTCACGGTCACGAAGATCGCGAGCCAGACGTAAGGATTCGTGATGTCCGCGAGCAAGAGCGTAGCGATAATCGTCGCTCCGCAGACCATCAGCCCGCCCATCGTCGGCGTGCCCGCCTTCTTCTGATGCGCGGCAGGCACTACTTCGCGAATCGTCTGCCCGATATGCATCGCGCGGAAGCGATCGATCAGCATCGGCCCGAGCACCATGGCGATCGCGAGCGAAGCTAATCCCGCCAGCACCGAGCGCAGCGTCTCGTAGCGCAGAACGTTGATGCCAGCGTGATGCGCGTGCAGTTTGTAGAGCAGCAGGTACAGCAT
>JASHQJ010000485.1 GCA_030037595.1 Candidatus Binataceae bacterium | reverse complement strand
GAAGCGGCAAGTAATTCCTCGAGATGCGCCTGCCAGGCAGCGGCGCGCCGATGCTTCTCCGGAGTGTCGAGCAAATCGTTCAACAGCACGAGGCCTTTTTCGACGTGCTCTTTTTCCTCGTCAACGAGGCGCGCGAGGATTCTGAGTGTTGGCGGCTCATACACAGGATTCGCCGCGGCGACGTGGCCGCTGTAGTGCGCGATCAGATGCGGCTTCAGTACGCGATAGATGCCAACCAGCCGCTCGATCGTATCCTCCCACTCCTCTTTGTCCTCGATCGCGTTCATGAACGTGACGAAGGCGTCGTTGGCGGGCTTGGAGACTTGCGCCTGCGCGCGCAGCTCGGGCATGCGCTTGCCGAGAGCATCGGTATGGAGAGCGCATTCGTAAACGTGGCGCGCCATCTCGAGCTTGACCGCGAGCTCGGGCGTGAGCGCGATCCAGCCCGCCACCATGCGCATCATGCGCTCCTCGGCGTAGCGATAGTTCTGCAGGTAGCCGACGCTCTCGCGCACGCTGTAAACGCCGTCGAGGGTCCGCCTGTCATAACGTGCCATGCTTGTCTCCCGGGCTCGCGCCTAGCGATGCGCGGCGCCGTTACCGTTGCGATTTCGCGAGGCAGGCGCGAAGAAGCGGCCTTCCAGGATCGCGGTGACCTCGCGCTTGTAGGTTTCCTTTTCGATCCCGCGAAGCGACAGCCCGTGCATCGCCCATCCCGCGCACAGCATGTGGATGATATGTACGGCGCTTAGCGCGTCGAAGAAATGAATGACCCCTGCCTGACGACCGCGTCGGAGAACGTCAGCGACGGCCGAACGATACGGATCGCTGGCGCGCACGATCGCCTGCTTGTACTCGGTGCGGCGCTCGAGATAGCGACCTTCATGATGCAGCACGTTAAACGCGTCGCGGTAGCGGTCAATTACGTCGATGATAGTGCTCATCATCTCGATCAACTCGCGGCGCGGGTCGCCGCCGGAGCGCGCGCGGATCGCGGGCAGTTGCTCGACCAGCTCGCCGACCATCGACTCGGCGATCAGGACGAGGATTTCGTCCTTGCTGTGAAGATAAAGATAGATCGAGCCGGTGGCGATTCCGGCTTCGAGCGCGAGTTCTTTGACCGAGGCTTCGTGAAAAGATTTGCGCGCGAGCACGCGGCAGGCGGCGAGGAAGATCTGGCGCCGGCGCGACTCGGCGAGCGTCTGGTCAGGAGACTGGTTGCGTAGGGCTTCGGCCATCGTGCGATTATTTGCGACTAACGGTGCTCAGCGAACGATCGATCCGTACTGAATGAACGTTCATTTGTCAACGCGATTGGTGAGTATCCCCTTGACGTAGGTTAATGATCGTTCACTTGTGGCGGAGGGCGCCTCAGATATCAACAGGTTAACTTGCAAGGTTTCCTGTTTATATCTATCATGTCGCCTATGAGGGCTTCTTCCGGCACGTCGATATCCCTTGAAACGGCCGTAACCGAACTCTCCCTGGCGATCGGGCAGCTCCTGCGGCGGGTGCGTGCGGAATCGAACCCGGATGAGCTGACCTGGTCGCAGACCGTGGCTCTTGCCCGGCTGGAACGGGCGGCGGCGATGACGACGGCGGACCTCGCGCGCGCGGAGTCGGTCAAGCCGCAGTCGATGGGCGCCACGCTCGCCGAGCTGGAGCGGGAGCGACTGGTCGAGCGTCGCCCTCATCCGACGGACGGTCGCCAGGTCCTGTTCGTCCTGACGGACAAAGGCGTCGAGGCGAGACGGAAGCGCAGCGCCGCGAAGCAGAAATGGCTTTTGACCGCCATGGCCAAGCTCGATCCCGCCGAACGACAGACGCTGATGTCCGCCGTCGCCCTGATCAAGCGCCTCGGCGAAGCCGATTCCTAGGCGATCTGCCTTGGTAGCGCTCGACACTCGAGATGGAACGCGCGGCTTCACCGCCATCCAGAACATCAGAAAGGAGAGCTGCGACTATGGATTGGGTTCACGACGCAGCCTACCTGTTCGGCGGCGCTTTTCTCGCAAACGCAGTTCCGTATTTCGTCAGCGCACGACGGGACGGTCCTTTCAGGTTCCCTTCACCAAAGCCGCCGGGCAAAGGTCTTTCATCATCGACCGTGAACGTGCTCTGGGAATTGTGAACTTGGTCGTCGCCTACCTTCTTATCGCTCGTATCGGAAGCCTCGATCTACGCGCCGAGGAGCACGTCATCGCCGTGGGTGTGGGCGTTCTCGTCATCGGTGTGATGGCTGCGCGGTCGTTCGGGCGGTTCCACGGCGGCAATTCGCCCACGGGCTCGTGACGGCACGGCCAAGGGCACGTGCCGCTCGCTGAAGGCCTTCAACTGCCGAAATGAAGGACAACCATATGCAACAGCGCAAGATTGGTCGATCTGATTTGAAGATAGCGCCTCTGGTGCTCGGCACGAATACCTTTGGTTGGTCGGCGGATCACCAGACGTCATTCGCCATACTCGATGCTTTTGTGGAGGCCGGATACAACGCCATCGACACGGCTGACGTTTATTCCTGCTGGGTTCCTGGTCATGGGGGTGGGGAATCCGAGACGATCATTGGCGATTGGCTGAAGGCGCGCGGCAGACGTGAACGGGTGGTTGTGGCGACAAAGGTCGGTGCGCAGATGCCAAACTGGGGCGAGGGGCTGTCGGCATCATACATTGTCAAGGCGGTCGAAGGATCGCTGAAGCGGCTGCAGACCGATTATCTCGATCTCTATCAGTCGCACGTGGATGATGCGCGAACGCCGCTGGATGAGACCCTGGAGGCTTATGATCGGTTGATCAAATCCGGCAAGGTGCGCGCGATCGGCGCGTCCCACTACGATGCCCGGCGACTGTCGGACGCTTTGAGGATCAGCCAGGACAAGGGTGTGTGCCGCTACGACAGTCTGCAGCCGCGTTACAATCTTTGTGACCGCGCCGAATTCGAAACCGCCGCGCAGGATATATGCGTCAAGAATGATGTTGGCGGGATCTGCTACAGCGTGCTGGCCAAGGGTTTTCTGACGGGCAAATATCGGCCCGGCGTGGACAATTCAGAGAGCAAGTGGGAGCAAATGGTGAAGCAGCGCTACCTGAACGATCGGGGGCTGCGTATCCTTTCCGCGCTGGAAGAGGTAGCGGAGGAACAGCACGCCACACAGGCCGAGGTCGCCATTACGTGGCTGCTCGCCCAACCTGGCATTGTTGCTCCGATCATTGGTGTCAGAAGCGTCGCGCAGCTGAACGACGTTATCAACGTTGGACGATTTGAGCTCGCTAAACGAGAGATTGATCTTCTCTCTGCCGCCAGTACACCGTGATTAATCACGACGCGTGACGTAGGAGGGATCTCGTAAAGAATGCCGTGAGGGGTCGCGTTGGCGAGCTTTTCTCACGTTGTAAAGGAGCGTCATTTCGACGATAGCCCTGGTCCGGACTTCGTCACCAATTCGAGGCACTACTCGCTCCCATACCGCATAACGAGAGGCCACCGTTCGATTCCGCGAATTGGACGGCTGGTGAGGGCGCACTGCCATCAATCTCCGAGTCTCCCTCAAATCATCGCCTTCCAACGCCGGTGTCGGTCGCGCACCATCTGCTCGAACAACTCTCTCAGGAGCGCTGTCGATGACAGACAGTTGGGACGATAAGTTCGACTATCTCCGCCAAAGCCGCGCGCTTTACCACAGCGAGGATTACTGGCGATTTCTCGTCCGCGACGTATGGCGCATCGACAGCCGCCCGCTCAGGGTCGCCGACTTTGGATGCGGCTTCGGATGGGCTGGGCTGTTTCTACTCCCAATGCTGGCGCCCGGGACGGAGTACGTCGGTTTCGATCGATCCGAGCCGCTAGTCAAGCAGGGACGCGCAGCCTTCGCCGCATTACCGAATTGTTCGCGGCTCATTCAGGGCGCGACGTTAACGCCGCGCCGTTCGCCGACGGCGAGTTCGATGTCGCTCTCGCGCACACGGTCCCGATGCATCTGCCGGAGCCTCGGCGCGCACTCGCCGAGATGGTCCGCGTCACTCGCGACGGAGGATTGGTGATCGCCTGCGAAGTGAGCCGCAACGCGGTCAACGCGATGATCCACGTGCACGAGACCGACGAGCAGGAGCACATGCCGCTTAAGATGTTTCAGGCGATGAACGCGAATATCAGGCGGGGCACCGGGGTCGATTTACAACATCCGGATGAAGATGCCCGTGCTGATGGGACTCGTCGATGTCCAGGCGCGAATCAGCGACGCGGTCCGCTCAGTGTTTCCGCCGCTCGACACGCCCGACAAGGAACGAATCTTCAACGCGATCTGCGACGATGGTCTCGGTGCCTATCCAAGTTTTCGCAAGGCGCTCGCGTCGTTGGCGGCGCTCGGACTCACAGAAGAGGAAGTCACTACGGAGCTGCGGCGTGAGATGGAAAACGCCTATCGGACGCGCGGGCGCGACTACCATTTCGTCCAGCTGGGTCTGATCACGATCAGCTTCGGCACGAAGAAAAGTTGATCGGTCGCATGTTGACTCAGTCAGATCGCGACTCTGTGTCGCCACCGCACGCACTCTACTGGAAAAACTTTCAGGGTCGAAAGCTGAGTCCCAAAATCTGCGCACTATCCGGTGATTCCCACAGGCACGCCGATTGCTCGCTGCTCGTGCATGACCAACACACGGCGGATCCTCTCCTGGTTCGATGCGTACGGTCCCGATGACTCGATCGAGTTGGATATGAATGAACTTGGAAAACTGGATGAGAGCGCCAAGAAGCGCGGCGACTGGAGCCATCGCGACATGAAGATGATGGTCGAGACGCTAAAGCAGCTCCGCGGATGGAATCCGCGGCTCCTTAATTGATCGCATTCAGCTCGCGCCGATTCAGACCAATCAAATCCGCATGCGGTCGTACTGCGACGCTGGCTCGGCCGGTTCCAATGGTAAGCAGGCGAGGGCGGCCAGGCTGCCCGCGACGAGGGCAGTGCTGAACAATATGAAAACCAGGCTGTAGCCGAGGCCGCGATCCACGATTACTCCGCCGAGGATCGGCCCGATTGCGCCGCCAAGGGTGATGCAGATTCCCGTCAAACCGGTAATCGTGCCGAAGTTTTTGAGGCCGAACGAGTCTGCGATCACCATCGGAAACAACGCGAGCGGTGCGCCGCTCATCGTGCCGAACAACAGAACATATCCGATCAGTATCAATCGGTTGTGAGCATAGAGCAGGAGAGACTGGCCCACTGCGTTCAGCGCGAGTGCGATCGCGAGCGCAATTCGCCCCGAAATCTTGTCGGCACTCAATCCCATCAGGAGTTTCCCTGCGGACGCGAGGCCGAACGTGATGCTGAAAACTTCCGCGGCGTAGGCGGGATGGAACCCCTGACGAATCAGGTACGGAATGCTGTGGACGGTCGCGCCCGCGCCTGCCAGCGAGAATAAGAATTGTGCCGCGGCGAGCATCCAGAACGAGCGCGAATGCAGCGCGGGCCCCACCTCCAGGCCGGCCAGCGGCTTCGCCGAGCTGGTGCTGCTTGCCCGATCCGGCGGGCGTGTGCGGACCAGCAGCATGACGAGCGGCGCCGCGACAAAGAATGTCGGCAGCGCGAGCACGACGTAACCTGCTCGCCACCCCGCTGCGCCGATCGCCCGCGAGGCGATCAGCATCATCACCAGTCCACCAAGCGAGGTGCCCGCGGTGGCGAATCCGAGCGCCGCGCCTCGCCGCTCGTCGAACCAGTTGGCAATCACGATCTCGGTAGGCAGAAGCGTAGCCGAGGCGATCGCGATCCCGAGGCCGACGTAAGCGACAACCAGCGTGCTGAATGTGTTCGCTTGGCTCGCCAGCAACAGCGAGCATCCGGCGACGACGACGCCGCCCGTCATCACGAAGCGGGCTTCGACCTGATCGAGCATCCACCCGAAAAGCGGCACGGCGACGCCCGCAGTCAGCGCCAGGATCGTCTGCAAGGAGGATTGCTGAGCGCTGCTCCAGCCGAAGAACCTGCGCATCGGCGCGAAGAAGACACCCGCGGTGTTGTAGCCCCCGCCGAAAACAACGAAGAGGGTCACGAAGAGACTGAGCACGATCAGCCAGCCGCGACGTTCGCGAGTGGTCACGCGAACACCATTGATGGTGGCTCAAGCGCCAAGGAATTCACGGTGAGCAATTGAGCTTGCAGGCTCCGGCGAATCATCGAAGCTACTTGATGCACGAAAGCCATCAGATCGTACAAGAGGTAGGCAATCACGAAGACGTTCTGATCCGCGGCTCAGCCAGGACGGGTAGTCACTCGCGAGACCTTCCAACGCGTCTCTTGATCCCGCACTATCCATTCAGACAACCTTTTCTGACGCGGAGATCTCGCGATGCCCAACGTCGAGCGCCACGAAATAAAGCCCACTTCCGCGGAACGCTTCTTCAATCGCCTGATGGGATTCCTGGTTGGATACGGACTCGGCCCGCGTTACATGCGATTGCTTCAGGTGCGCGGGCGCAAGAGCGGTCGAATCTTCACCACTCCCGTCAACCTGGTTGTGCTCGATGGCCGCCGCTTTCTCGTCGCGGCGCGCGGCGATACCGCATGGTCACTAAATGCGCGCGCGTCAGGCGAAGTGACGCTCAAGCGCGGCGCGAATCTCGACCGCTGCCGCGTCGTCGAAATTCCGGATGTCGAAAAGCCGCCCGTGCTCAAAGTATTCCTCGATACTTACGCGTCGCAGGTGCAGCGCTTCTTCCCGGTCAAGGCTGGCTCGCCCGTTGAGGCCTTTCGCGAGATGGCGCCGCGCGCTCCAGTCTTCGAACTCCAGTCGATGAGCACATCTTCCTGAGGCTCGCGTGAACAATCCTTCGCCGCCTGCCGCTGCCGCCGAGGTTGACGATCTAAGTTCTTCCGCCGGCGAAGCGCGCACACGCGCGACAGTGTGGGCGATCCTGCTGATGATCTTCTATCAGCAGTTTGCCGTGTCGATTACTGGAATCGCGGCGCCCTGGATCGGCAAGAGCTTTCGGCTCGATGACGCCGGGATGGCGCGGCTGTTCGCGTGGATTTCGGTCTCCGCGCTCGGCGCATTTGTGCTGGGGCGGATGATCGATCGATTCGGGCGTCGCCGGATGGTGCTCTGGTGCCTTGGCGCGATTCCAGTCTGCAGTCTTGGTGCGGCCTGCGCCACCAATCTCGCGGTCTTCGCCATTTTCGAGATAGCGCTCAATGCCGTGGTCGTCGCGGCAGGTTCCGGCTGTATCGTGATGCTCGCCGAGGAATTGCCGATCGAGCGGCGAGCGGGCGGGCAGGGCCTCGCGGGATTTGCAGGCGCGGCGGGCGGCGGCCTCTCGGTGATGCTGGTGCCCGGACTGGTCGGCTACGGACTTTCGTGGCGATGGCTCCTGGCGCTCGCCGCGGCCGGCGTCCTTTTGCTGCCTTCGATGGCGCGGCTATTGCCCGAGAGCGAGCGTTGGGAGCATTCGGAGCTCGAGGGAATCACACGCCGCACCCGCTTCTACGAAGTGTTCCATCCGCTGTATCGTCGCCGCGCTATCACGTTGATCGTCTGCACTCTTCTCGCGGCCTTCAGCCAGGCCGCCGCACAGGGCTTCAGCTACTATCACGCGGTCAACGACGTGAAGCTCACGGCGGGCGGCGCCAGCCTGATGACGATTCTCGGCGGCGGTGTAGGCATGATTGGTTTTCCGATCGGCGCGTGGATTTCCGAGCGATGGGGCCGTGTGCCGACGGTAGTTGGCTTCGGGTTTCTCTTCATCGTGAGTCAGCTCTGGTTCTACTGGATACCTGCGCCGCTCTTCATCATGCCGATGCTGTGGCTTGCGGTTTCGTTCGGTCTGGTCACGGTAGCCGACAGTGCGGGAACGGTGGGAACCAACGCGGCAATCACCGAACTGTTCCCAACGGCGCTCCGCGGCACGATCACAGGATGGTTCGCTGTGATGATCGCAATAGGCGCGGTCGCTTCCAACGCGATTGCCGCGGCGCTCGTGCCGCTGACGGGCGGTCTCGCCACCGCGATCGGTTTCACCGTGCTTGCCGGAGTGCCGGCCGCGGTTCTGTTCGCGTTCCTGATCGATGAAACGCGCGGCCTGCCGCTCGAAGTCGCCGCGCGCGAAGAGGAATTCCGCGCCTCCCGCGCGTGAATCGAGTGCAGTCGGCATTGTTGCCGACTTTCACTTCAGGATCCTCCTTTCGGCAGGGAGTGGTTGCTAAGCCCTTCTTCCGAAACAAAGCCTAAGGCAGGACGCGCCTAAATTGTAGACCGCCAGGAATAACTATTTTTGATAGAGGAGATCGGGAATTGCCGTTGGCAGAGACCCTATTCGGTACCCTTTAGAATTCAAGAAAGTCGGGTCAATAACTTATCGATCGTTGAGATACGTCTGCATGCGTGCATTCGAATCACGGGTACGAGCTCTGGTCAATGGACACTTATCAAACTGCCGTGAAACATGCCATCCTGAAATTTAAGCCAGTCGGAATCCAACGGCCAAAGGTAGGAACGCCGGGTAGGCACTAGCGTGTCTAGCGATCCCTCTGTGTTCGAAAAAAGCGAATCTAGTCTCCAAGTTAACAAAGGTAAACTGGCCTGGCAATCAAAGAATCTTGTGTACGGGTTTAAGGCAAGCTGGATGGTCGATTGGCCCTAAGAGCGCGAAGAATTAGACAGATTCTCTCTCCGCGAGATCTTTAAGGATGGAAGGGCAAACCACACCACCGTCCTAGGATTCTCTACCGCAAGGAATCTGTAAAAGTCTGCCAGAAGTGCATGAAACCATGCACCTACAGGGCAAAACTCACTGGGCCTTTGATTCGTCGACTAAAAACGCCAAATTACCGTAAAAATACCAGATGGTGATTTTGAGTATGTGTGTTTCTTCGGAATAGCGGAAGAAGACGGTCAAAGAATTCAGAATATGAGTATTCCTATTCAACCAAACAGATTTACTTTCCTGGACAAGCGATGCGACTGAGGTGGTGGCCAAAGGCTGCCACTCCCGAAGCCTCTCACGCAGCGATAAGTGAATTCAACCTCGTGGAGAACGTGACCCCGACTGAAGCAACTCAAAGCCAGCCCAGAGGGACTTCTTCTTGGGAAATTTTGAGAGTCATCTTGCGATGAGCAGTTTGCTGCTCGCGCAGGTGAGTTCTAATTAATTTCGAGTTCCGCTTCGACGAACTCTTTCTTCGTCGCGTCCCACACGAATGCGGCGGCGCGCGCGAACTTGCCGCCGCGAATCGACATCACGATGTAGGCCGTGTTCGGATAGTCGGGAAATTCCGGGTCGAACGAGCACGCCTGCGCGCGATCGGTCGCGGAAAAGTAAGCGTCGTGATCGGGATGCGAATGATACACAATTTTCAACGCGAGCCTACGGCGATCGATCTCGTTCATCACCGCCAAATGCTCCTTCGGTTCCATCAGGAATGCCGTGCGCGCGTCGCGCGGAAAGCCCGCCGGGTCCGTCGCATGCATACGATCCTGGATATTTGT
>JASHQJ010000044.1 GCA_030037595.1 Candidatus Binataceae bacterium | reverse complement strand
ATCTCATCGTAGAAGATCGGCAGCGGCTTATAGCGCCACGTGGATGCAAAATCGTCGCGGACCGCATCCTGCTCGAACTTCATCCCCTCAACTGGTCCCGACGTCATGACGGTTCAACGGCGCCCCGGCATCGCTCCATTCGGTGGCTCGTACATATAACGCTGACGAGAAGCGCGCCAGTAGCGCGAGCATCAACTCGCAACCGCTTGCCTTCTTAAGTCTAGCGTACTTGGAAACTGAGGATTCAATTCGCGGGGCGGCGGCGCCATCGGCCCAGGCGTGTGGCCAAAGGCGAAGAACCTTGCCGAGCGGCGCGCCTCCGCCTCGTTGGCATTGACAGGGAAGGTCTCATAACTGCGGCCGCCCGGATGCGCCACGTGATAAGTGCATCCCCCCACCGAACGCCCGCTCCACGAATCGAACAGATCGAATACGAGCGGCGTATGCACGGGAATCGTCGGATGCAGGCACGACGGCGGCTGCCATGCGCGGTAGCGAACGCCCGCGACCCATTCGCCGCGCGCGCCCGTTGACTGAAGCGGCAGACGGCGGCCATTGCAGGCGACGATGTAACGATCGCTGACCAGGCCGTCGACCTTTACCTGGAGGCGTTCAACCGACGAATCGACGAATCGTGTCGTGCCACCGCCTGCCGGCTCCTCGCCGAGGACATACCAGGGTTCGATCGCCTGCCTGAGCTCGATTTCGACGCCCGCGTAGTTCACTCGGCCGAATACCGGGAAACGGAATTCAAAGTGCGGCGCGAACCACTCGGGCTCGAACGGATAGCCCGCGCGGCGCAGATCATCCAGCACATCGCGAAAATCAGCCGCGACGAAGTAGGGCAGCATGAATCGATCGTGCAGCTCGGTTCCCCACGCGATCGGCGGGCGCTGATATGGCTCGCGCCAGAACCACGCGGCGAACGCGCGAACCAGCAACTGTTGGGTAAGGCTCATCCGCGCGTGCGGCGGCATTTCGAAGCCGCGCATCTCGAGCAGGCCAAGGCGGCCGGTTGCACTGTCGGGCGAGTAGAGTTTGTCGATACAGAATTCGGCGCGATGCGTGTTGCCGGTGAGATCGACAAGGATGTGGCGAAAGATCCTGTCCACTAGCCACGGCGGACAATACGCACCGCCCGGATTCGGTACTTGGCTGAACGCGATCTCCAGTTCGTAAAGGTTGTCGGCGCGGCCCTCGTCGATGCGCGGCGCCTGGCTCGTCGGCCCGATGAACATCCCCGAGAACAGGTACGAGAGTGCGGGATGATTAAGCCAGTAGCCGAGGAAGCTGCGAAGCAAGTCCGGACGGCGTAAAAACGGACTGTCCTGCGGCATCGGACCACCGAGGGCAAAGTGATTTCCGCCGCCGGTTCCTGTGTGGCGGCCATCGAGCATGAATTTTTCCGTGCCGAGGCGGCATTGGCGCGCATCGTCGTAGAGCGAGGTAGTAAGCTGCACCAATTCGTTCCAGTTGCGCGCGGGATGGATATTGACCTCGATCACACCCGGGTCGGGCGTGACCGAGATGCGGTTGATACGTGAGTCGGGCGGCGGCATGTAACCCTCGATCACGATCGCCGTCGCTAGATGCGAGCACGTGTCCTCAACTGCCGTGAGCAGGTCTATATAGTCCTCGGTGCTCGCCACCGGCGGCATGAAGACATGGAGCCGGCCGTCGCGCGGCTCGACACAGAGCGCGGTGCGAACCACCCAGGGGGCAGACTCGCCCACGGCAGGCTTGCGATCGCGCTCGGAGCCGCGACGAGACTGGAAAATTGGATCGGTGGGCGACATCCGCGGCGGGTTGGGCAGCGGTGCTTCGATCACCGTTGGATCGACGACGAAGAAACCCGGCGCATCGGATGCGGCCACCCACGGTAAGCTCATGACTGGCAGTCGAAGGCCAACCGGAGAGTCGCCCGGCGTGAGATAGAGATGCTGTCCGCGCAGCATCCACAGTCCCGTTTGCCACTCGGGTCCGCTCTTGCCCCATCCACGCTGAAGCGGCAGCACGTAACCCACAGGATTGTTGAGTCCGCGTTCGAATACGCGTCGGACGCGCTCGCGCTCGCCCGCATCCTCGAGATGGTTCTCCACCGGATCGACGTTCACAGGAAGTTGACGCTCGCGTTGCAGATAATAAAGGGGGTCCTCGAATGCGGCGTTAGCGTAGCCGGGATCGACGCCGAGGCGGAGCGCGAGCGTCTCGGCAAAGCGTTGCGCGTCGAGGGGACCATAGTCGGATGAAGAATCCGCGCTGGCGATGAGCGACTCGTCGTGCCACATCGCCACGCCGTCCTTGCGCCAGTAGCAGTTGAGTGCCCAGCGCGGCAGCGGCTCTCCCGGGTACCATTTGCCTTGCCCGTAATGGAGCAAGCCGCCGGGCGCGAACCGCCGCTTGAGCCGTACGATGAGCATTTCGGAGACGCGCCGCTTGTTCGGGCCGAGCGCATCCACGTTCCACTCGCGGCCGTCCATGTCGTCGATCGAGACGAAGGTCGGTTCGCCGCCCATCGTCAACCGGATGTCATATGAGCTGATCTCGCGATCGACCTGGAATCCGAGCGATTCGATCCTGCTCCATTGTTCGTCGCTGTACGGCAGTGTGACGCGTGGATCCTCGTGGATGCGCGTCACCGACATCTCATGCCGGAATTCAACCTGGCATTCACCGACCGAGCCCGTGACCGGCGCGGCCGACGACGGTTCGGGAGTCGTTGCGAGCGGGATATGACCCTCGCCGGCGAGAAGTCCCGAAGTTGGGTCGAGCCCGATCCATCCTGCGCCCGGCAGGTAAACTTCCGCCCAGGCGTGAAGATCTGTGAAGTCCTGCGCGGGGCCTTCAGGTCCCTCGAGCGGTTTGACGTCAGGCTTGAGCTGGATCAGATAGCCCGAGACGAAGCGCGCAGCGAGCCCCAGGTTGCGGAGGATTTCGACCATCAGCCACGCACTGTCGCGGCAGGATCCGAGTTCGCGGCCGAGCGTCTCCTCGCACGACTGGACGCCCGGTTCGAGCCGGATGACATAGCCGATGGCGCGCTGGAGCTGCTGGTTGAGGGCGACAAGGAAGTCGGCGCATCGGCGCGGGCCTCGTTCGATTTTGCCAAGGAACGTGCGCAGGCGCGGCCCCATGGGCTGCAGCGTAAGGTAGGGTGCCAGCTCGCGGCGCAATTCCTCATCGTAGGCGAAAGGAAACTTCTCCGCATACGGCTCGAGAAAAAAATCGAACGGATTGATCACCGCCATCTCAGCGACGAGGTCCACTTCGACCGAGAAGTGATGAACCGGCTCGGGGAACACGACGCGCGCGAGGTAGTTGCTCTGCGGGTCCTGCTGCCAGTTGATGAAATGGTTGCGCGGTTCGATCTTCAGCGAATAGGCGGTGATCGGCGTGCGGCAATGCGGCGCGGGCCGCAGCCGAATCACCTGCGGCGAGAGTGTGACGAGCCGATCGTACTGGTAGTCGGTCTTGTGATGCAGCGCGACTCGAATCGACATGACCTTCGAAGAAAACCGGCTGACAAACGAGGCGCCACCGCACCTCGCACCAGATCGGCAATTCAGCGAATCAATATTGCAGAGGCATGGCAAGCGAAGACCGCTTACTTCGACGGCCAATGTCGCCCAACCGTATCGAGCGGATGCTACGGCCTGAACTGCAGCGCTCGAGGCACCAGCAGCGCAGGCTGCGACACGATGCGGTAGGCGTTCTCCACCCATTCGCAGATCCATCGCCGCGTGTCGCGCGGATCGATCATCTCCTCCATCTGGAAGCGGTTGAGCGGTCCGATCGGTCCGCGCGCGCTCTCGATGCGGGCGTCGATTTCGGCGCGCAGCGCGGCGGGATCGGCGGCCTCGGCGAGCTGGCGCTTGTAGGCGGCCTCGATTCCGCCCTCGGGCGGGATTCCGCCGACGTCGGCGGCAGGCCACGCGACGCGCGCGTTAGCGCCGCTCCGCGGAGAAGCAAAGTTATTGCCCGCGACGCCGAAGCTGCGGCGCATGATCACGGTAAAGATGGGAACTTCGACCTGCGCGTACGCAATCATCCATTCACCGCCTTTGCGAATCGTCCCCGTGATTTCGTGTTCGAGGCCGACCGCAAAGCCGGGACTGTCGATCAGATTCAAAATGGGGATGTGAAAGAGATCGCACAGGTCGAGATGACGTTTCAGTTTGTCGCATCCGTCGGCCGTCATCGCGCCGCCGTTGATATGCCGGCAGTCGGAAGCGAGCACGCCCAGCGGATAGCCGTTGAATCGTACGAAGCCCACGATCTGATCGGTACCCCACAACGGGCCGATTTCGAAAAACGACCCGCGATCCGCCATCAGCCCGATCGCGCGGCGCATGTCGAAAGTCGTCGTGCGCTTGCGCGGAATGATCGTGAAGAGTTCTTCTTCGCGCCGATCAATTGGATCGTCGGAATTCGGCGCGAGCACCGGCGGCGCTTCGTAAACGCTCGACGGAAGGTAGGAAAGGAAGCGCTTGATCATCGCGATCGCCTCCTCTTCCGTTTCCGCGAGATTGTCGACGGAGCCATTGCGGCAATGGACCTGCCAGCCGCCGAGTTCCTCCTTCGTGATCTCGTAGCCCATCGCGTGGCTCACCACTGGCGGGCCTGCCACGAAGAGCTGCGCGATGTCACGCACCATCACCGCGAAATGCCCGAGCACCGCCTTGGCGGCGCCAATACCGACTACGCTGCCGAGCAGCACGTTGACGACGGGTACCTGGCTCAGTTGCGATACGTACATGCTGCTGCCGAGGTGCCCGGGCAGGAACGAGCCGCCTTCGCCCGACACGCGTGGTCGTCCCGCCGTGATCGCGCCGGAGCTTTCCTTCGCGCTGCTCTCACCTTCCTTCTGCTGCTTGGGCACCATTGAGGCGACGCTGCCGCCGCCCGACGAACCGTCGAGCAGGCGAATTGATGGGCAGCGAAAGTCGATCGACAACCTGTCTAGATGAATACTCTTGCCGCCGATCGCGCCGTCAGAATGTCCTCCGCGCGAGGTGAAGTCATCGGCGCACACCACGGCAGTGCGGCCTTCGATCTTGCCCCAGCCGCCCACATGATTGGCGGGCGTGAAACCCGAGACCCGTCCTTCTTCATCGTAGTCCGCAAAGCCGGCGAGGCTCCCGACCTCGCGGAAAGTGCCAGGGTCGAGCAGCAAACCGATGCGCTCCCTGCAAGTCAGCTTGCCGCGGCTCCGTTGGCGCACCACACCGGGATCCTTGGAATCGGGCGCGAAGCGCTGATGCGCAATCGCCTGCAGCGAGCGAACGTCCGCGAGCATCGGCGCCCAACTGTCTTTGCCATAGCCACGCGCTGAGTCTGCGTCGCGACGGCGCTTATCGGGCGCAATTGTCGCAACGATCTGGCCAACCGCGACCGTCGCTCCGACTTCGGCGGGACTGAGAGCGGTTACCACACCGGCGTATCGCGACGTGATCGCCGTCTCCATCTTCATCGCGCTGATGATCATCAGAATAGCGCCGGCGCCGACCGGATCGCCGACCTTTACCGGCAGTTCGATAATGGTGCCGGTCATCGGACTCTCGACGCCGTCCTCTCCGCTCGGAACGGTAAGTCCCGTGCCTGCCAAGTGAGCGGCAGATGTCGTGAGCACGTGACTTCCGCGTCTGAGAGCCGTGGATTGCTGCTCAAGAAGCGCAAGTGGACTCATGGCGGATGCGCCCTTGCCGTTGAGCGTGCCGAAGTCGGGCTGCTCCGAAAAGAAAGTGGTGCGTGCGTCGCCCGCGCGTACCGTGGGATGCGAAAGGATCGCATGCAGCTGACGCAGGTTCGTTGGCAAACCGGTGATATGGAACTCGTCGATCGCATGCACCGCGCGGTCGAGCGCCGAGGCTAACGTACCCGTCGAGTTCGAGCGGCAAATCAGCTTGGCGAACATCGGATCGAACTGCGGCGGCGGCGCATAGCCGAGGTATCCGCACGAATCGACCCGCACGCCGCGGCCAGTCGGCTCCTTGTAGGCCGTCAGCATTCCGGTCCCCGTCGCGACGATTCGCGCCTGCACCGCATAGCCTCGCGGCTCTTCGACCGCATCTTGAGTTCCGATTCCGAGATCCTTCAACGATTCGCCCGCGGCAACACGAAACTGCGATTCAACGAGATCGATTCCGGTCACCTCTTCGGTGACAGTGTGCTCAACCTGGATGCGTGGATTGCACTCGATGAAAAAGTGCTCGCCCTGCTCTGGAACGACCAAGAACTCGACTGTGCCCGCATTGACGTAGCTTGCTTCGCGCGCGAGCCGAAGTGCGTCATTAAGGATCCTTTGCCGAAGCTCGCGCTCGAGATTCGGCGCCGGCGCAATCTCGATTACCTTCTGGTTGCGCTGCTGGATCGAGCAGTCACGCTCGTAGAGATGAACGATATTGCCGCGCTCGTCGCCGAGAACCTGGACCTCGATGTGACGTGGACGCGCGAGCAGCTTCTCGATGAACACCGAGCCATCGCCGAACGCGGCTAACGCCTCGCTCTGGCATCGCGCGAAGGCCGCGGCCATTTCGTCGGGAGCTGCCATCGCGCGCATCCCGCGTCCACCTCCACCCGCGGCCGCCTTCAACATGACCGGGTAGCCGATCTTCTCGGCGAGCGCCGCCGCATCGTCTGCGCTCGCGAGCGCATGCGGACTGCCGGGGATAATCGGGATGCCGAGGGAGCGGGCGAGCTCGCGCGCCTTGGTCTTGTCGCCGAAGAGCGCAAGGGTATCAGGACGTGGTCCTATGAAGGTGATTCCCTCCTCGGC
>JASHQJ010000009.1 GCA_030037595.1 Candidatus Binataceae bacterium | reverse complement strand
GATACTGGTCGGCGAGGTTTGATAGAGAAAGGTCGCGAATTTCATCTTGATCTCCGCTCATGGCGCGTGCATCGTGCCCGCGGCTGTTTCGCAGCGTGATGTAGCCGCCCTGCTAGACCGGATCGCCTTCAAGGCGAAAGCCGATTCGCACTTCGACTTGGAAAATCGGCTCCCCGTTCTTGTCCACCGCTCCACGGATGTTCGAGACCTCGAACCAGTCGATATTGCGCAGCGTCTGCCGCGCCTTTACGAGCGCATTGCGGACCGCCTGATGGATACTGTCTTCCGAGACACCGACGACTTCGACGATCTTGTAGGTTTTGTCCGGCATGGCTTCTCCTTCTTCTAGCCGCGCGCTTCGCCCGCGCCGCAATCGAAAGCAACGGCGAGCACGGCGGGATCTTCGATGGTTCTCATGTCGAGATGAAATGCGTCGTTGGTGATACGGCCAATGATGCGCGCGTGGCGGAATATCGCGGCGATCGTCTCCGGCGATTTTTCCGGATGCGTGATCCGCACCGCAGCCGATTCGAGTCTCTCGACCGGCATCGCGCCGGAGCCGATCTCCGCCTCGCAATCGACGACTTCGAGCGTGAACCCGGGTCCAAGCCGCTCGGCCAGGATATCACGTGCGCGACCCGCGGCCTGGCGAATCTCACCGATGCTGCGATTCAGAATCCTGAGCGTGGGTAGCTCGGTACCAGGATCGCCGGAGCGCAGATAAATCCTGAGAGTCGCCGCGAGTGCCGCGAGCGTGAGCTTGTCGCATCGAAGCGCACGCTTCAGCGGATTCCTCCTGATTCGATCGATCAGCCCGCGCTGGCCGACGATCAAGCCCGCTTGCGGCCCGCCAAGCAGCTTGTCGCCGGAAAATGTCACCAGGTCCGCGCCGGCAGCGACCCGCTCGGCGACGACGGGCTCGCGCGGCAGGCCGTACGCGGCGAGATCGATCAGCGCGCCCGAGCCGAGATCCTCCATCACCGGCACGCCGTGCTTGCGGCCAAGCGCAACCAGCTCGTCTAGCGCAACTTCGCTCGTGAAGCCGACGATCCGGTAATTCGACGGATGCACCTTGAGGATCAGCGCCGTGTCGGGGCCGATCGCGCGCGCGTAGTCCTCGCGATGCGTTCGGTTGGTGGTGCCGACTTCGTGAAGCCGTGCACCGCTCTTCGCCATCACGTCGGGAATCCGGAACGCGCCGCCGATCTCGATCAGCTCGCCGCGCGACACGATCACCTCGCGTCCCTCGGCGAGAGTGTTGAGCGCTATCAGCACCGCGGCGGCGTTGTTGTTGACGACGGTCGCCGCCTCCGCGCCGGTCAGATCAATAAGCTCAGCCCCGATCAGCTCGTCGCGCTCACCGCGCGCGCCACGCGCGAGATCAAATTCCAGATTGACACTCGAGCGCGCCGCGATGTCGAGCGCCTCGATCGCTGACTCTGCAAGAATCGCGCGGCCGAGATTCGTGTGCAGCACAACGCCGGTCGCGTTGACGAGCGCCTTCATCGCGGGTTGATCGGCGGCGGCCTTGTCCGCGATCGAGCGCGCGATCAGCTCGAGCATCGCAGCGCGGTCGCGTGGAACGTCGCCTTGGCCCGACGCGAGTGCAGCGCGGATATCGTCCTGCTCCCTGCGCGCGAGCGTGCGCAAGTAGCCACGGCTAAGACCCGTCAGCGACGGAATCTTCTCCGCGGCACAAAGACAATCGTCGATCGGCGGAATCGCGCGCAGCATCGCGCCGCGTTCGCCGCGCGACGCTGCTGCCGGTGCAGGTTTCTTTGCAGAAGCCACGCCCCGCGATTATCGGAAAGCGCGCGGCCCGCGCGCAAGCGCGATTTCGCGCTATGCCGCCGATTCCGGCTCGAAGCCGGCTCGCACGATCAACTCGCCCGTACCTGCCCAGTCCCAGCCTGGCGTCGTCAGCTAGCGGTTGACGAAAATCGAATTGACGGCATTGAACAGGTCCCCCTACCGCTCGGCGAGGTTGGTCTCGCGACCGCCCGCGGCACGCAGCTCGCTAGCCAGATTCAGAAGCCTAAAGAGGCGGGCGGCCTTGAGGCACCTCTCGGGCGTGAGCGTCGGCGTATCAGCCAGCGGAGTGCCCTCAATCGGCGCGAGAAATTTACCGGCACCGAATCGATTCCGAGCCGGCGGGTCGCGTAGGCGAGAATCGAGGATATCGTCGTCGCTCTCGCCCATCCCGATAATTCCGCCCGAGCAGGTGCTGCGTCCCGCGGCACGCACGTTTTCGATCGTCCGCACGCGATCGTCCCACGTGTGCGTCGAGCAAAATCTTCGGGTAGAAACGTCTGCTCACGTTGAGGTCGTGATTGATCCAGCCGGTACCCGCGCTCTTCAGTTGCTCGGCGGACTCACGCTCGAGAAGCCCGATCGAGAGGCAGAGTTCGAGATTGGGGAATTCGCCGCGAATCCGATCGCACGCCTCCGCAAGATGCGCCACGTCGCCGGCCGGCGGCCCGCGCATGCTGCACACCAGGCAGTAGCGGCGCGCGCCGCTTTCGGCGGCGATCCGGGCGCCCTCTGCAAGCTGCGCGACCGATTGCATCTTGTCTACGGAAATTCCGCCGTCGAGACGCGCGACTGCAAACAGTAGCCGCAATCCTCGGGGCAGATGCCGCTCTGCGCGTTGCCAAGCACGCAGACTTCGGCCTGGCGGCCGAACGCCGCCTCGCCCACCTTCAATCTCGCCTTCGGCAAATCGCCGAGGCGCTCATCGGGGCACGCGAGTATCGCCGCGGCAGTCTCGCGTGCGAGTTCCGCCCGGCGAGCACATCTTCCACCATGCGATCGAGATCAACTTCATCGAAACAAATCATCAGCAACACCTATCGGAGCGGCAAGATTTAGGTGGTCGATCAACCTGAATCAAGTGTGTTTGCGTGAGAGCGTAGCCATCGAGTGGCTTGATGCGGTCGCGCGGCTTTGTCAGGTTCGGCGCATGCGTTTTGAGCGAATCGAATTGCGCTATCGGCTGGCGGACGGCTCGGCGTCATCGCTATCGCAGCGTGTTCCCGATCGGAATTCGGCGAACGCGGCGACCAAAGCCGGTATCGAATTGATCGCGCGGCGCGGCGACCTCGACGGGCGGCCCGCTTTACAAGTCTCGATTCATAACCGAAGCGCAGAACCGGTTCGGCTCGACCGCGTGCATATCGAGATTGCAACCGGCTTCGATCCGAACCGGCCGGCGCGATTCTTCAAACACGGCTTCCAGTCCTGGAGCGCGTCCAGCGCCGTTGCCGTCGGCGAAACGAAGCATCGGCGCGACGCGGCGAGATCAATCAGCCGCGTGGCTCATCAGAGCGAGGCATTGCGCCCGCCCGAAGCGCCCGAGGGCGCGACTTCGGAGCTGTTCACCGTGATCAGCAGCCCCGGCGCATCGAAGAGCACGATGGCGGGGTTTATCGGCGGCGCGCACGAGCTGACGACGATCACGGTCATTCGGCCCGATGCCGCGCTTGCACGAATCCTGCTCGACGGTGTCGCGCTCGCGCCCGGCGCTGAGCGCGAATGCGAGCCGATCATACTCGACGAGGACGAATCTTCCTCGGCACTCACTGAGCGATGGGCGCACGCGATCGGGGACCGCATGCGGGCGCGCGTCGGCGCGCCCTACCAGCGCGGCTGGTGTTCCTGGTACCACTACTTTCACGACATCACGGAGGACGCGCTGCGCGCGAACATCAGGGCGCTCGCGGCGATGCGTGAGCGGATTCCGATCGAGGTCATACAGCTCGACGACGGCTTTCAATCGGCGCTCGGCGACTGGGATACGACGAACGCGAAGTTTCCGAGCGGCCTCAAAAGAATCGCGGACGAAATTCGCGAGGCGGGGTTCGCGGCCGGCATTTGGACCGCGCCGTTTCTATGCGCGCGCGATTCGACGCTGATGCGTGGGCATCCGGAGTGGCTGTTGACGCATGAAAATGGCGAGCCCATCCGCGCGGGCTGCAACAAAAAATGGACCACCGATCCAGAGGGCTTCGCGTTCGCGCTCGACCCGAGCAATCCGGATTTTCGCGCGCACCTCGAGCGCGTGTTCGCGC
>JASHQJ010000484.1 GCA_030037595.1 Candidatus Binataceae bacterium | reverse complement strand
TCGAGCTTGAGAATTGGATAACCAACCAACTGCCCCGGTCCGTGATAGGTCGCCTGGCCGCCGCGCGAGACGCGGAACACAGGAGTCTTCGCGCTATTGTCCAGGATAAAGCGTTCGTCGGCGCCGCGCCCGAGCGTGAACACATCGGGATGCTCGAGCAGCACTAATGTGTCATCTATGCGATCCGCGATCCGCGCCGCGACCATCGCAGTCTGCAGCCCGAGCGCCGTTTCGTAGGCGACGGTACCGAGCTTCGCGACTTGCAGAGTTCCGCGCGCGTTCATCAGAAGCTTATCGACTCGCCCTCCGCGTTGAGCGCGGCCTCCATGATTCCTTCGGACATCGTGGGATGCGGGTGCACGCTCTTGCCGAGCTCGGCGGTGGTCGCTTCGAGCGTCTTGCCGAGAACGACCTCCGAGATCAGATCGGTCGCGTTGTGGCCGATTATCTGGCATCCGACGACTTCACTGTATTGCTTGGTCGCGACGATCTTGACGAAACCCTCGACCTCGTTGATCGCGACTGCCTTGCCGATCGCGCGAAACGGCACCTTGCCGACTTTGACATCCAGGCCGCGCGCCTTTGCGTCGGCCTCGCTGAGGCCCACGGTCGCGACTTCGGGGAGGCAGTAGATACATCCGGGAATCGCCATCAGATCGAAGCCGGGCTCGCGAACGCCCGCCATGATTTCCACCGCCGCGATTCCTTCCGCGGAAGCCTTATGCGCGAGCAGCGGCGGACGCACGACGTCGCCGATCGAGTAGATGCTCGGGCAGGTCGTGCGAAACGAATCGTCAATCTTGATGAACCCGCCGCGCTCGACCTCGACGCCGACTTTCTCCAAGCCCATATCGCGGCTCAGCGGCGTGCGCCCGACAGCAACCAGCACCGCCTCGGCCTCGAACGATTTCTCACTGCCATTGTTGGTGACGGCCACCGACCATTGATCGCCGTTGCGCGCCATCGATTTGTAGCCATGCGCGAGGTTGACGCCGATGCCTTTCTTGACGAACGCGCGCCTGAGTTCCTCGGCGACTTCCGCGTCCATCCCGGGCAGCATCTGCTTTTCGAGTTCGACCATCGTCACCTTCGTGCCGAAGGCCTGGTAGAAGTACGCGAACTCGCATCCGATCGCGCCGGCGCCGATCACGATCACGCTCGCTGGAAGATGATCGAGCAGCAGCGCTTCCTTGCTCGTGATCACGCCGTCTCCCACCTTCATGCCGGGGAAAAGCCGCTCGCCGGAGCCGGCGGCGATCAGGATCCGTTCCGCCTCGAGCGTGCTCGCGGAAGGCGCCGACTTCCCCGGAGCTTCGGCGAGCGCGACCGCGTTGGGACCGGCAACCGAGGCGCTCGCTTCGTAGAAATCGATCTTGTTTTTCCTGAACAGGAAGAGCACGCCCTTGGCGAGCTTGTCAGCCGCCGCGCGCGAGCGCGCGATTACCTTCTTGAAATCCACGCGCACCTCGCCGACTTCGATACCGTGCTCCTTCGACGCGCCGCGGATTCGTTCCATCGTTTCGGCCGAGTTCAAGAGCGCCTTCGACGGGATACATCCCCAGTTGAGGCAAACGCCGCCGGGGCGATCGCGCTCGATGACCGCGACTTTCATCTTGAGCTGCGCGGCGCGGATCGCGGCGACATATCCGCCCGGGCCGGAGCCGATTACGACGAGGTCATAACGTGTGTTGGCCAAGATTCGCTCCTCGATCCGTATTTTGTTCCTAAGGCCGATGGCGCGCAAAGCGGAATGCGCAGCAAATTCGGCCGCCATGAAAGCGTCTAATTGACTCAATCATCGCCGGCGAACGTAGGGCATAGAGGACGCACAATCAATGTTTGGCGCGCTGGTTCACTGACCCATAGCCAGAGAGTTATGAATATACTGATAACCAAGAAGTTATCGATTCAGTAAATGCGATCTTCTGCCGACATGCTCTTCACCGCGCTCGCCGATCCGACTCGCCGCGCGATCTTCCAGCGCCTCGCGCGCGCGGGCGAGCAGACCGTGCGCGCGATGACCAACCAGGCGCGCGTCTCGCAGCCCGCGGTATCGAAGCATCTGGCTGTGTTGAAGCGCGGCGGGCTGCTCAACAGCCGCCGCGACGGGCGCGAGACTTACTATCGTGTCAGGATGAAGGGCCTTGCGCCGCTCATCAATTGGATGAGCCTTTACGCCGCGTTCTGGTCCGAGCGGCTCGACGCCCTCGAAGATTTGCTCAAGCGGATTGACACATGAACAAGGAGACGCGCTCTCTCGTGTTCGAGCGCCAGATGCCGCATCCGCCGGAAAAATCTGGCGCGCGCTCACCCAGCCCTGGCTCGTCGAAGCATGGCTAATGAAAAACGACTTCGCCCCGAAGGTCGGCCGTCGATTCACCTTTCGCGCCACTCCGATGCCCGGCTGGTCCGGCGTCGTCAACTGCGAGGTCGTGACCGTCGAGGCGCCGCGAATCCTCGCCTTTCGCTGGGGCGACGGAACCGAGTCTGCGAGCGGTCTTACGACCCTCGTCACGTGGACCCTCACGCCGCGCGGCAGCGGCACTCTTGTGCGGATGGAGCAGTCCGGCTTCCGCACCGAAGATGAAAACGCTCACAAGCGCTTGGAGGTGGATGGCCGCATATCCTGAAACGGCTCGAGCAAATCGCCGGCAGCGACTCGCGCCGAACGAGGTCAGAGGCAAAGTAGTTATGCAGGAATGTTGCGTGGCAATCGTCTATCACAGCGGGCGCGGCCGCGCGTCAGGCCGAGGCCGTCAGGGACGGCGTGGAAGAGGTCGAAGGCGCGGAGGCGCTGCTGCTCACGGTTCAGGAAGCGAAGACGCGATGGAACGATCTTGCTTGCGCCGAAGCGATCATCTTCGGCGCGCCGACCTACGTCGCCGGCGCATCGGCCGAGTTCAAGGCATTCGAGGAGGCGTCATCGCGGGCCGTGATGAGCCAGGGGTTTCAGTGGCGGAACAAGCTCGCGGCGGGATTCACCAACTCGGGCGCGCGCTCGGGCGACAAGCTTTCGACGCTGATCCAGCTCGCGCTCTTCGCCGCGCAGCACGCGATGCATTGGATCAATCTCGACCTGCCTCCCGCGACATGTCCACGAAAGGATCGCAGGCGGACTTGAATCGACTCGGCTTCTGGCTGGGAGCTGCCGCGCAATCGAATGTCGATCAGGGGCCGGACGTCGCGCCGCCTGAAGCCGATCTTCTTACCGCGCGTCATCTGGGCCGCCGAGTTGCTGAAACCGCCCTTCAATTCGCACGCGGCCGTGCTACCGGCCTTCCTCATCCTCTTCAGATAAGCGGCGAGCCCGGAGGCAACCCGAACAACACGCGCCCAGCGACTTCATAACGAGCCGTGTTCAATGTGACGTGCTGCGTCACCGCGTGTACGTCGCGCCAGCATCGCTCGATCGGCTGCGTGGTGTTGAGCGAGGTGATTCCAGCCGCATCGTAAACGAGATCCACTGCGCGCGCCGCGAGTTTGGCGGCGGTAACCGAGGCGAGGCGCGCCGAGACCAACGCGTCAGGATCGAAGGGCTCGCCTCGTTCGCCCTGATGCCAGATTTCGTCGGTGTTCGAGTAGAGATACGCGCGCGCGGCGCGGCGCGTCCCCTCCGCCTCGCCGAGTTGAAGTTGCGCGAGCGGCCGGTCTCGCAGTGACGCCATCGTGCCGAGCGGGACTTTGCTCGCGGCGATTTCCTTCAGCGCCCCGATCGCGTGGCGCGCGATACCTAGACTCACCGCCGCAAGCGATCCGCCTAGCTGAACCATCAGAGGTATCTTCGCGGCCGGGCCTTTCTGCCAAGTCGACACGGGATTCGGAAAATCGAAGGTGTATTCGGTCGGGACGAAGACATCGTTGAATTCGACATCGTTGCTGCCCGTGCCGCGGAGCCCGGAGACGGTCCAGGTATCGAGGATGCGGGCTTTGCCGATCGGCATTATGCCGGCCCTGATGCGCGGAATGCCGTTGACGAGCTGCGGCGCGCCGTCGACGAACTCGATCGCGCTCGCCGTGAGCCACGTGGCTTGCGCCGATCCGCTCGAGTAGGTGGATTTGCCGCTAAATCGAAAGCCACCCTCGCATGCGACGGTGAAATTGCCCATCGGGCTGAATGATCCGGCGATAAGTGCGCGCGGGTCGGCAAAGATATTTTCGAATGCAGCGCGCGAGGTGAATGCTGCGATCACCGGCCCGCCGGATGCGATTGCGAAGTTCCATCCGGTCGCGCCGTCAAAGCGAGCAATCTCCTCGGTCAGTTGAAGTAGCTCAGTCATCGTGAGCTCGGCACCACCCATCGTGGCCGGCAGCATCACGCGGAAGAGTCCCGCTTCGTGGAAGGCGTCGACGACCGGGCGCGCGAGTTGAGAGTTGCGTTCCGATTCGGCCGCGTGCTCCGCGATAAGCGGTCCAAGTAAGCGAGCGCGCTCGAGGCATTGAGCAATACGGTCTTGCTTCGTCTGATTCATCCGATCCTCCCCGGCAAGAGGATAAGCCAACCGAAGGTCATGATAGCCGCTTGATCGAAATGAGGAAGCATGAGGAGATGTTCCGTTTTTGATCTTTCGATGCGCTGAACCAGAGTGGTTGCGGAAGCTCGCCTTGATTCTGGATCAGAACGGCCTTAGGCTCATGGCAAGCGGCGCGCCGAGTGGCATCATTACCCTCAATCATTCCGCTCTTTCCATTGCCGAGCCTGGTGCTCTTTCCAGGAATCACCGTGCCGCTGCATGTCTTTGAGCCGCGCTATCGCGAGATGGTGGCGGATGTAATCGAGAGCCACGGCGTAATCGGGATGGTGCTGCTGAAGGGCGAGTGGCGCGACAGCTACTACGGCTCGCCGGACATCTTCGAGATCGGATGCGGGGCGAAGATCGGCGCGGTCAAAAAGCTTGACGACGGCCGCTACTATATCGTTATCGAGGGCGTCTCCGAGTTTAAAATCCGGCGCGAAATCCGTGAGCGTTCGTATCGCCAGGCCGAGGTCGAGTGGTGCGAGGTAAAACCCTCCGAGCGCGAGTTTGACGATGAGACAATGGATGGTCTTCGCGAGGTGTTGTTCAATTATCTAGGGGATCCAGCACTGGAGGCATGGCGCACCTTGGTCGAGGAGCGGGGATTGCGGGGCGCGGAGCTCGTGAACTTCCTGTCTTTTCACCTCGATGTGCAACCGCTGGAAAAGCAGACCATCCTCGAGGCGATGCACAATCGCGCCGACTGCCTGATTGATGTTCTGTCATTCAAGGTCGAAGAACGCCGCCGCGGTGGCCCGCCGAGCGGGCCAGATACGGTTCAATAAGAGTCTCGGCGATTGTTCGAAAAGCACCGCATCAAAGACGTGACGTGTCCGAAATCTGGCCTGCGGCGCAGTCGCGGCATCGCATATGGGACGCTGCGGGACTATGGTGGGTCATTTGCAAAATGCGGATGACTTTGCGAAATCCGAAGCAGATCCAGTAATAATCCCGCAGAAGCTCGGCTAATTCTGACTTAGATTTGGCAAGGATTTCACTTTGAGCTAATACTGATGCTCAAAAGTGCAGCGGTACGGTTCTTGCTTCTCCCAAAAAAGACCGAGAGAATAATTAATCAACGACCTGCTGCTCACGGTTTAGGCAGCGATCCGGGGAAGCGGGAGGTAGATCGAAATGGAATGGGAAAACACAGCCTTGGGAAATTTGTTCGTGCCCGACGTTCTTACGCCGGAGCAGTTCTACGATAGCCGCCGCGACGACAGCTCGATTCGCCCGGTGAAGAAGCTGATGATGGCGATCCTTGAAGACGCGCTCCGCTGCTTTCAGAACAACGCCGACGCCAAGAGCGGCTCGCGTAAGCGGCTGTTCAACGAAGCCGAGCAGTGGCTTTGCGGCGAAGGCGGCACGGGACCGTTCGCATTCGAAACGGTTTGCGAAACGCTCGGGATCGAGCCGCAGTTTCTGCGCAGCGGTCTCCGCGAATGGCGCAGCCAGCAGCTCGCGGGCATCTCGACACGACGCCTGGCGCGCCGCTCACCGGTAGTGCGCAGCGGCCGCATCAGCGCCCCGGCGCATCGCGAGGCCAAGCGCGCGGCGCGCGCCAACTAATCCGCGAGGATTGGGACTCGCGTCCGGCTCTCGGTTAACAAAGAAGAAAGAAAGCGGCGCGGCATCTCACAAAAGAGATGCTGCGCCGCTTGCATTTTCAGTCAGTCATTCATCCTTGCGGGCGAATGACTTTCATCACTGCGAACTAGTGCCCGGCAGGCGAAGCAGCCGGCGACGGTGCTGGAGCTGCGTTCGGTCCGGGCGCGTTCGAGGCCTTCACTGCGGCTGCTGAGATCGAGCCAGGAGGAGGCGCCGGGACGTAGCCCTTCGGCTGATGCGCTACCCATTCCTCGCAAGCAGGAATATCGGCTGCTTCCGTAAGCGACTCCTGCTGCATTATCTGCTGCTCGGTCCAGCCGTGCGTCTTCAGATAATGAACACCGGGGCACTTGACCGCCAGGTTGAAATTCCTGGTTGCACTCGCCGCTCCGCCGCCAGCCTCGGCGCCGGCTGCTGCCGCACCCCCACTGCTGGCGGGTGTCCCTCCGCTACTGGCGCATCCGGCAATCAACAAGGCCAGCCCTGAAGCCAGCACGAATCCAATCGTCCCTTTCATGGCATCCTCCTTCAGTCTAGTACCCCTCCGCTTTCGAGCCTCGCTATTTGAGCCTACTGGGTCAACCCCCACCCAAGTAAAGCAGCGTCAAAATACACCGATTCAAATAATTAGCAAACCCCCCGTAATCCAAAGATAATCCTGCCTGCCTATAACCCCTGATAGAGGACGCGGTGGTCGCGGTCCATTTTTCGGGCACGGCCTTCCAAATAGGCATATTCGAGATGGGCTAACGTTTCGAACGTCGCCGCCATCACGTGGAACATCGGCCTTTCTTCGCTGCCGAAAATCTGTTGCGCGACTTCAAACGCGGTCTGCGGCTTTTTCCGTGTTAAATCGAGCATCTCTTCTTCGCGATACTTGTGGTGTTCAATGATCTGATTGGCGCGATGACGATGATCCTGGTAGGTGCCGCCGTGCGCGGGCAGGACTAACTCAACGTCGTATTTCTGCACTTTTAGCTGCGAATTGATGAAATCGCCGAGCGGATTCATCCCCGTGCTGTCGGGATAGATTCCCACGTGGGGCGTTATCTTCGGCAACAGATGATCGCCGACGATCATCACCTTTTCACGTCTCAGATAAATGACGTTGTGGCCCGGCGAGTGGCCGGGCGTCCAGATAACCTCGAACTCGCGGTCGCCGATCCTTATCTGATCGCCATCGCCGATGAATCGATCCGGCGTCGTCACTGGACTGTACATCGAGGTGCCCATCCACGCCGGACGCATCCCGGTGGGCGCGAATTGATCGATCGGAAAGCCGTGGCTCGTGAAGAATGCGCGCGATTCGGGCCGGTCCGCGTGGCCCGCCATCGAGCCGAACGAAACCATGCGATTTGCACGCTCGGCTTCGAGTGCATGCAGATGCGTCGTCGCGTGACTCCGCCGCCTGAGTTCGCCCGACGCGCCGAAGTGATCGATATGGTGATGCGTGCCGATGATCGCGGTGAGATCTTCGACCTTGATTCCGACCTGTCCGAACGCGTCCTCGAGCGTCGCAACGCTCTCGGGCGAGTTCATGCCGGTGTCAACCAGCGTCCACGCTCCGTGACAATCGACGAGGTAAACATTGATAATCGTCGGCCGCATCGGCAGCGGCAAAAAGATCTCGTAGACACCCTTGTGAACCTCGACCACTTTGGCAGGCATCGTTCAATCTCCCGATCCGCGGTTTCGCATGACTTCAAGAGTCCTTGCGCTCCGTATCGGCCGGCGCGGCCGATATGGGGAGCAGTGCGGCGCGCCGCTTGACGCGCGGCGCCGCGTCACTCGTGCAGCTCGTCCTTGACCTGGAAGGTGGCCTTGATGCGCACCCGCCAGCGTACAATCTTGTTGGCTTCCACAGCCGCCGAGATGTCTTCAACGTGCACGCTGTGGATGCCCGAGATGGTCACCCCGGCGCGCGCGATCGCCAGCTGAACGGCGTCTTCGACGGAATTGGCCGAGATGCCTGTGAGCTCGATCGTTTTCTCAACCATGGCGCTGCTCCTCGGCACGTTCGCCACCAATACTTCGGCGCAGCGTGCCCAGCGTGCTGGATTAGCCTACGCCTGAACGAGAGACAAGGCGATTGGACGCGCCGCATGCGGCGGGTCAGTTAGAGCCACTTGCGCCCGTGAGTTCGGCGTCGATAGTTGCCAGAGCCGCGTCGGCTTCGGGGTATGCATCGATGATGCGGCCGCGGAAGATGCGAATCGGATCGCGCTCCGCCATGATTATTTCTTCTTCGCGCGTTCGATACTCGCCAATCACCCGATACGTCACCGCATCGATGATTGACGGACCCTCGCCCGCGCGGCCATGCGCGGCTGCATCTAGCACCGCCGCGTAAACTTCGAGCACTTCCATGCCATCGACGCGAACGGACGGCATCTTGTAGCCAGCTGCGAAGCGGTAGAGATCCTCCTGGCAGATCGCCCCGTCGAAGAGTGTGCCCATCCCGTAAAAATTATTTTCGCAAACGAAAACGATGGGCAATTTCTCGTTGGACGCGATGTTCATCGACTCGTGAAAGACGCCCTCTCCGAGCAGCGCGTCACCGAACATGCAGCATACGATTCGCTCGCCATCGCCGGTCGCGTCGAGTGCGCGCGCAATTTCGACGGCTCGCTGCGTGTCACCGTCGATAAACTGCGCGTCAGCGGCACCGCGCTGCTGTCGCGCCAGGCGATGGCCACGCGGGCGATAGCTCGACACGACGTGGTCGTGCGCACCGAGCGCAAGCAACGCACCAGCAGCGACCGCCTCTTCACCGTCGTAGCGCACGCTGCCATCCGCGCGCCCGTCGCATCGCCGCATCAGGATCATCGTGCGGTAGATGTCGAGCAGTTCGCTGAGTTCCAGCATCGGTTCGATTCTCACGAATCGAAATCGAGATCGTCGAAATCCTCGAACAGGCCGAACTGCGCGCTGGCCGCGACCGGTGCGAACGAGCGGCGATGGATCGGCGAGGGCCCGAGCTTCTTCAGCGCGTCGAAATGATCGCGCGTGCAGTAGCCCTTGTGCTGCGCGAATCCGTAGCCAGGGTAGCGCACGTCGAAATCGACCATCATGCGATCGCGGGTGACCTTCGCGATTATCGACGCCGCCGCGATACAGAAGCTCTTGCGGTCGCCGCCCACGATCCTCGTCTGTTCATGCTTGAGACCGGGAATCTTGCGCCCGTCCACCAGCACATGCCCAGGCGCGCGGCCTAGAGCCTCGATCGCGCGCTCGCACGCACACATCGTCGCCCAGAAGATGTTGAGCTTGTCGATTTCGCTGACCTCGGCGACGCCGATCCCGACCGCAAGCGCGCCCTGCTGAATCGGACCGAACAATTCCTCGCGCTGCTCGGCCGTGAGCTGCTTGGAGTCGTGCACGCCGCGGATGAACTTCTCCGGCGCGAAAATCACTGCCGCTGCAACCACCGGCCCCGCCATGGGGCCTACTCCGGCTTCATCAACGCCGGCTACGACTTCGATTCCCGTCTTCCAAAGCCGGCGTTCATAACGGAGATCAGGCCGCTTGCTCATTGCCAACGCTTCGCGCTCAGGCGAGCCTCTTTAGCCGCGCCTGCCGAATCATATCGGCGGCGGCCTCGGGATTTCGAATGTTGTTGAGTCGAATCGAGTAATCGGCGCTCGCCGCTGACGCGATCGTGAGGTTGCCTAGCCCTACCATCCGCTGCAGCAGGCGCTGATCGACTTCGACCGAGCGAATGTCAGCCAGCTCCATTTCGCGCCGGCGCGAGGATAGAAAACCGCGCCGCTCGATCAGGCGATCCGATGTGACGCTCCATGTGAGAAATCGGTTGCTGAGGAACGACATGAAGATCACGAGGATACCGAAGCCGACGACCGCGAAGCCGACGCGCCAGAATTTCGGATCGGCGCCGACACCGACGGCACCCACAACGATGAATGCGATACCGGTGAAGACTGCATGCGCCATCCGCCAGAGCGACGGCCGAAACATCGCAAGTGCGTACTCGCGCACCGCAGCCGGTTTAGGCGCGAGCATCCTGGCACCGCAGCGCGAGCAGAATGCCGCGCCCCGCGCCAGCTCGTTGCCGCATTGGGTACATCGCATCGCGCCGCCGCTCCACCCTCGATTGAATTATGGAGAAGGAATCAGCGCGTGGTCAATTGAGCGCCGCGCTGACGATTCACAAGTGCGGGATGCGATGCGATGGCGAATTGAAGGCCTTCCCTTCCGAGGTAGCGCTCGCGCAGGCGAGCCTCTGCTTCCTTCTGTTTCAGCGCGACGTCAGCTTCGCATGTGTGCGATGCGCCGCCCTCACCCGCCGCGCGATTCGCGTTGCAAGTCGCGCCGCGGCCTCTCCCAGTGCACGGCTTTTTCGCCTGCGGCGTCAGGCGCGGGCGAGGCTATTCTATAGCGCAGCGCGTGCTAGTTTTTCGAATCCCTCGTCCGTTCCTTCACGGGAGAGGAATTCAGCGTGCTGGTCTCCGGTAAAGAACGGGCGAGGGTTATCGGACCCCCGGCCGATCGGATTGATTGTGCGGATCACCAACTCCCAAGCGCGTGCTCACACGGCGGTGAAGCCGTCGCGGCTGAATCGAACGCGCTCATCGCCGAGGCGTGATCTGAGCGCAGCGAGCAGCTCGCGTTCCGCGCCCGGCTCGAACCATCCTTCGTAGCCAAGCCGAGCGTAGAG